>NZ_FYDV01000003.1:262247-435279 GCF_900187535.1 Pseudomonas sp. Irchel s3a18
CAGGCGGCGCGGCTAACGCGGTCTCGGCGACGCAGACGGTGACGATCACCCTTACCGGCACCAACGACCAGCCGACACTGACGATCACCGACACGACCGGTGCGATGAACGAAGGCAACGGCGCAGCCACGCTGAGCGACAGCGGTGTGCTGAGCTTCTCGGACCTGGACAGCAATGATGTGGTGACGGTCAGCCAGACCTCCAACGACGACATCGCCTGGAGCGGCGGTACCCTCGACGCGGCGCAGGCCGCAGCGTTGGTGGCGGGTTTCTCGGTCGATCAGGACAGCTGGAACTACAGCAGCAGCCAGAACCTGGACTTCCTGCGCGCCGGCGAAACCATCAGCTTCTCCTACGCCGTGGTGGCCAGCGACGACAGCGGCGCGGGCAATGCGACCTCGGCAACGCAGACCGTCACCATCACCCTTACCGGCAGCAACGACGCGCCAGTGCTCAGTTTCGTGACGGGCAATGATGCGGGCGCGGTGCAGGAAGACACCACGCTCACCGTGAATGGCCAGTTCAGTTCGGTCGACATCGATCACGATGCCACGGCGACATGGAGCATTGCGGGTGCGGATACGGGCACCTACGGCTCGATCGCGGTGGACAACACCGGCAAGTGGACTTACACGCTGGCCAATGGCACCAATGGTGTCGCCAGTGCGGTGCAGTCGCTGAAGGCTGGCGAGAGTCATGATGACGTGTTTAGCGTGCAAGTCAGCGATGGCCTGGGCGGCGTAGACACCCAGCTGGTGACCGTCACCGTCAGCGGCAGTAACGATGCGCCAGTGCTCAGCTTCGCGGTGGGTAATGATGTCGGCGCGGTACAGGAAGACGGCACGCTCAGCGTGAATGGCCAGTTCAGTTCGGCCGACATCGATCATGACGCCACGGCGACATGGAGCATTGCGGGTACGGATACGGGCACCTACGGCTCGATCGCAGTGGACAACACCGGCAAGTGGATCTACACGCTGGCCAATGGCACCGATGGTGTCGCCAGTGCGGTGCAGTCGCTGAAGGCTGGCGAGAGTCATGATGACGTGTTTACGGTGCACGTCAGCGACGGCCTGGGCGGCGTAGACACCCAGCTGGTGACCATCACCCTCACCGGCACCAATGATGATCCGGATATCCATCTGGTCACGAGCGACAGTGCGAGCGCGACGCTGACGGAGACTAATGCGGGGCTCACCGCGAGCGGTACGCTGAGCGTCAATGATGTCGATCTATTAGATTCGATCAGCACGTCAATCACAGGAGTGGTTGCAACAGGCACTACTGCAGGGCTTGGCCTGACGAACGCACAACTGCTGAGCATGCTGAGTGCAACACCTGCTTCCGGCCTGGCGGCTGACAGTGGCAACGCGCACAACCTGAGCTGGAACTTCGACTCCGGCATACAGGCGTTCGACTATCTCACTGTCGGCCAGTCCCTGGTGCTGACTTACACGGTGCAGAGCGCAGACAACACTGCTGCGTCTGACACACAGACAGTGACAGTGACTATCAACGGCACGAACGACGACACGACGGCGCCGACGGTAACGGGCACCAGCTATGGCACTAACGATGGCACGCTCAAGGCAACTGAGACGGTGACACTGAGCGTAACTTTCAGCGAGGTCGTACTGGTCACAGGTTCGCCGACGCTCAACCTGAACACCGGCGGGACGGCAAGCTACGCGAGCGGCTCGGGCACTAATACGCTGACGTTCACTTACACGGTAGGGGCCGGTCAAAATACAGCCGACCTTACCCTGGCTGCGTCCCCATTCACGCTTGGTGGTGCGACGATCAAAGATGCGGCGGGGAACAATGCCATTCTTACAGGAGCCAATGGCGTCAATCCAACCGGCACATTGATAATCGATACTGTTGCACCCGTCGGGGGGGCTGGGGGGGGGAACGGATACTACGTTCCAGGTAGCAATGTTTTCACAATAGGTGTGACTGACACTTCAGGTTCAGGCGTGGTGTCGGTGACCGTTCATGATAACCATCCCACTTCTCCTGTCGCAGACTTCTCTTTAGTGCTGGTGAATGGAACTGCAACCAATGGAAATTGGGCGATAGATGGCGATACCAGCTCCGCTTTAGGAACTTCAGACAGTATAGAAGGGCACAATGTCACAGTGACCATGACTGACCTGGCGGGTAACACAAGCACGAGATCAGGAGTTGCCCCAGCGGGGATCGCTGGAGAGGCTATCAACCTTGCACTGACTGATCCGACGGTGGGCGCAAGTGACTCTATCCTGGTGACGATAACAGGGATGCCGTCAGGCTGGACGCTGAACGCCGGAACCAACAACGGCGACGGTAGCTGGACAGTGCATACCGACGATCCCGGCTCACTGACGGTGACCACGCCAACTGACTTTGCCGGCGCGCTGGTGCTCGACGTCAGCATGACCTGGACCAACGCCGATGGCAGCATTGGCAATACCTTCGTTTCCGACAACGTAGAAGCCTACGCTCCAGGCTCACCGATCTTCGCTTTGTCAGTGAACGACAACCTGACCGGCTCCAGTGGCGCCGACCTGTTCGTCTTCGCCCAGCCGATCGGCAACAACGTCATTCACAACTTCGATGCGGCGGCGGACAAGATCGACTTGATCGGCTTCACGGGCGTCAACGATTTTGCGGATGTGAGTGTCGTCAACGACGCGAGCGGCAATGCCGTGGTCAGCATCAGCACCGGCCAGACGATTACTGTCAAAGGCGTGGATGCGGCGGCGCTGAGCGGGGCCAACTTACTGTTCGATGTGGACCCGGTCACGACTAATACGGGCACCATCGCCATTGCCGACGGCGCGATCATGCCGTTCGGTGGCAGCATCGACAACAGCGGCACCATCACGCTCGGCTCCACCGGCAGCGGGACCCATCTTGAGATCCTGTTCCGCGGCGCGACGTTGACCGGTGGCGGGCAAGTGGTGCTGTCCGACAGCGCGCAAAACGTGATCTTTGGTGGCAGCGCGGACACGGTACTCACCAATGCCGACAACACCATCTCGGGTGCCGGCCAGTTGGGAGCGGGGCAGATGATGCTGGTCAACGCAGGCCTGATCCTTGCCAGCGGCGTCAATGCGCTGGTGATCGATACGGGTAACAGCGCCGTCATCAACACGGGCGTGCTGGAAGCCAGCGGCAGCGGCGGACTGGTGATTAAAAGCGCGCTCGTCAACAGCGGTAGCCTGTGGGCGAACGATGGCAATATCATCATCCACGCAGATGCCAGCGGCGCGGGAAGTGCGACTATCAGCGGTTCGGCGATGCTCGAATTCGGTGCTGCCTCCGATCAGCACGTGACGTTTGACAGCGGCGCGGCAGGTACGCTCAAGCTCGATGTGTCGACGGCGTTCAGTGGCAGCGTCAGCGGTTTTACCACGGGCGACACGCTGGACTTTGGCGATATAGCGTTCGGCGCCAATACGCAGATCACCTATGCAGCGAGTGACACAGGCACCGGCGGCATGCTGATCGTGAGCGACGGCGTGCATGTGACGCAGGTCGCGCTGAGTGACCAATACGCGGCGGCGGGCTTGCAGGCGAACGCCGAGGGCAGCGGCAGTGAGCTGGCCTACGATGCCGCGGCGGCAAACCACACGATGCTGGGCGGCCTGGCCAATGACATTCTGGTCGGCGGCGCGGGTGACGATCTGTTCCTCGGCGGGCTGGGCAACGACACGCTCGACGGCGGCCTCGGCAACGATACCTTTGTGTTTGCTGCTTCGGGCTTTGGCAACGACTCGATCCAGGGCTTTGACGCCAATCCGACCGGAGGGCAGGACTTGCTCAATATCGCGGGGCTGGGGATCAGCAGCGAGACGTTCGCTACCAACGTGAGCATTGCGGCTGACGGGGCGGACACGGTGATTGGGATCGGAGTGGAGTCTATTCGCCTTGTCGGTGTTAGCAGTGAAGGTATCGACCAGGCGGACTTTATCCTGACGGTATGATGTTTTTGCTGCTGGCCGCACGTTGCTACGCGGTTGCAGACCCCATTGCGGATAAATTTGCGATGGGGTCTGTGCGAGGTGTTTTTCTCGGCATTCCACCCGGAGCGATTCATTTCGGCTTTTTTCGAAATTGATTGAGACTGATCTTTTATGTGGCGTTTCTGTTGTTCCGGGAAACGATACTTGATCAGAACAATGAGTCTCGAGGCTCAGCGGGTAAGTGAACGTTCTGTCAGCTCTAATAGAGGGGGGCCGGATGTATCATTCGTTCAACCATGAGAATGGTTAAGCGACCTTGTCGGAATGCAGCGCCTGGCTATCCATGGTGATTCGGACTGCGTCATGACGCCAGAACTCGCGATCGCAATCAAGTATCTGTCCATGTTGATCGTAGTTGACGCGAATGATCATTAGCAGCGGGCTGCCTTCTGGCAGATTGAGGTAATTCGCCACGCTGGCCTGTGCCGCCGTCGGGTAAATATCAAAAGTCGCGCGGCCGCAATGGATGTCATAGTGCTTTCGGTAAATCAATGTCAGCGACTGACTCAGGTCCAGTTTCAATATGTCCGGGAAAAACTCGGGTTTCAGATAATGTTCTACAAACATCACAGGGCGCCCATCGACTGAACGCAGGCGGCGTATACAGTGCAGCCTGCTTAACGGCGGCACCGCCAACTTCAGGCACAACTCCGGGCTCGCCAATTCCGTACTGGTCGACATGACCTGTGTGATCGCCTTGCGTCCCTGGCTTTCGACCATCTGGTGGAACAGTGAGTGTGTGAAGGGGTTGTACACCAGTCGGGGTGGGGTAACAAACCAGCCACGCCTGCTTTCCCGATAGATCGATCCTTGCGCCTCCATTCTTTGCAGGGCTTCTCTGAGCGTAATGCGGGTTGTGGAAAACAGTTCGCTCAGCTCTCGCTCGGAAGGGAGCTTGCTACCGGACGCCAGCGTGCCATCGATGATCTGCGTTGCCAGGGCGTGATGGATGGTGGCAGCTTGGGTGGTGATTTTTTTTGTCACGGTGAAGGTCTGGATGATTTTCGAGCGCTGATGTTATCCCAGTTAATGATTTCATTCCCTTTACGACGCTCAACTGATGCTCTTCGGGCACACCTGGCCCACTACCTCCCTGACGTTTGATCTCCCGCGACGGGGGCTCGACTGTCGTCCGCGTTCGCGTTCTGGTGCACCTTGGGATAGCGCTTGCCTTTCTTGTTTCTGGTCGAGCCAGGCGCGCCACGAGCGTGGCATCGACAGTAACGACAGCCCTGTTGCATTGCGCATATCTCATCGCATTGGGGGCAGTGTCCCAGCATCCCGAGTGTCATATTTCGGTCATTTCCTCTGGGTAGTATCCAGTTTCCGCCCCAATCTGGTCTATACCACACGGCTAAATCATGAAAAAAATCCTGATTACGAGTTTGCTTGCAAGTGCCTTGTCGATTGCAGTTCCTGCTGCGTATGCGCAGCAGGACATGGATGCTTTAGTCGCCGCAGCCAAAAAGGAAGGCGCGGTTAATAGTCTGGGGATGCCGGATAACTGGGCGAACTGGAAAGATACCTGGGCCCAGATCACGCAAAAATATGGCCTGGTACACCTGGATACCGACATGAGTTCCGGGCAGGAAATCGCCAAATTCGAAGCTGAGAAAACGAACGCATCAGGCGACATCGGCGACGTTGGCCAATCGTTCGGCCCGATTGCCGTCAGGAAGGGTGTAACCCAAGCCTACAAGCCGACCAACTGGGACGACATTCCGGCGTGGGCCAAAGACGAAGACGGTCATTGGGTCGTGGCTTATAGCGGGACCATTTCCTTCATCAGCAACAATAAGCTGGTCAAGAATCCGCCCAAGACCTGGGGCGATTTGCTCAAAGGCAACTATAAGGTGACCGTAGGCGAAGTAGGTGTTTCGGCGCAGGCCAACAGTGCGCTGCTGGCAGCCGCGATTGCCAATGGCGGCAACGAAAAGAATCTGCAACCTGCGTATAAGTTGTTTGCCGAACTGGCTAAACAAGGGCGGCTCTCCATGACCGATGCGAGTATTGCCAACCTGGAAAAAGGTGAAGTGGAGGTCGCGCTGTTATGGGACTTCACCTCATTGGGTTACCGCGAAAAGATTGACCCATCCTTGTTCACGGTCTCCATTCCCGAAGATGGAAGTGTGAGTGCCGGCTATTCAACCCTGATCAACAAATACGCGCAGCATCCGAACGCCGCCAAACTGGTGCGTGAATACATCTTCAGCGATGCCGGCCAGATTAACCTGGCCCGTGGTTTCGCGCGTCCGATTCGTAGCGACGTGGTCCTGCCACAGGATGTAAAGGACAAGATGTTGCCTGCTGCGCAATATAACAACGCCAAACCGATCCAGGACTTCGTGGCGTGGGAGGGGACCACCAAGGCCATACCGCGCCAGTGGCAAGAGCAAGTCATGATTTATAACAAGTAATGCCAAGGGCGTTAGGCCGCCTCTACAAACCACTGCGCGCACGTTGCTCGTTCACTACGGTTTTTAGAGGTGGCCATGAGAGGAGTGTTCGGGGCATTGGCCGCACTAAAGCTTTACTGCCGCGGTGCCCCGCTATCACTTATCAAAACCCAAGGAACACGGAGTTGCTAGTTGTATGACAGTTGCATCGAACCCGCTGGCCACCCCAGTGACCATCGACACCCGGCTTTCTCCACGCTTTCGCCACTGGCGGGCGGCGCTGGTCCTGCTGCCCTTGTTATGTGTATTGGCGTTGTTTTCACTGGCGCCGACAGCATGGCTGCTGATCAACAGCGTGCAGGTTGATGGCGCATGGTCGCTGGCGAACTTCAGTGAAATCCTGAGTTCCCCGTTTTACCGTCAGGCCTTTGGCAACAGCCTCTGGGTTTCCGTCTGCTCCAGCTTGATTGGATTAGCCATCGCGCTGGTGGCCGCCGCTTCGTTGAAGCGGGTGGATTGCACGGTTCGCGACATAACGGTGGCATTCACCAACATGACGGGCAACCTGAGTGGGGTGTCATTGGCATTCGCCTTCATTATCGTGATGGGAACCAATGGTGCCGTGACGTTGCTCTTGCGGCGATGGGGTTGGCTGACTGATTTTGATCTATACACGCAGACTGGGCTGACGCTGATTTACAGCTATTTCCAGATACCGCTGGCGGTACTGTTGCTCTATCCAGCCTTTGATGCGCTGCAGGACGATTGGCAAGAGGCCGCCTCCTTGCTGGGTGCCAGTCGCGCCAGTTACTGGCGCCGGGTTGCGTTGCCGGTGCTGATGCCGGCGATTTTCGGTACGTTCATTTTGTTGTTGGCCAATGCCATGGGGGCGTATGCCAGTGCGTACGCACTGATGACCTCCAACTACAACCTGGTCACCATCCGGATTTCCAGCCTGGTCGCTGGGGACATTTCTCTGGAACCGAATCTGGCGGCAGCACTGTCCGTGCTTCTGGTGGCGATGCTGGTGTTCGTGGCGATGGTCAACCAGTTCTTGATGAAGAGAAGCTACCATGCACACTAACCGTTATCACCAGTTCGTGCTGTATGGCTTGATGGCTCTACTCAGTGTCCCTGTTCTGGCGACCCTGGTTTATTCATTTTCCCAACATTGGGGTGCAACGATATTACCCGATGGGCTGACGTTCGACTGGTATCTCAAGTTGTGGCAAGAGCCGCGCTTCTTGAGCGCATTTAGTCATTCCTTGTTGATTGCACTGGGCACATTGGTCTTCAGCACAGTGGTCATCGTGCCTGCCACCTTTGTCGTGTTCTATTATTTTCCGCACTTGGATCGATGGATGAACATCCTGATTCTGATCCAGTTCGCGGTGCCGCCTGTGGTGTCGTCGGTGGGCCTGTTGCAGATTTATGCCGACGGCCCGTTACCGCTGATTGGCACGCCGTGGGTACTGATAGGGTGTTATTTCACAATTGTTCTGCCGTTCATGTACCGGGCACTCGCCAATGGTCTGCAAGGGCTGAACGTGCGCGACCTGATGGATGCGGCGCATCTGCTGGGGGCAAGTACTCCCGCTGCTTTTCTACGGGTGGTCTTGCCGAATATCCGCAAGGGATTGATGGCCGCCTTGTTTCTCTCTTTCTCCTTCCTGCTGGGCGAGTTCGTGTTCGCCAACATATTGGTTGGCAGCCGTTACGAAACCTTGAACGTCTATCTCTATTCCGTGCGCTCCACCAGTGGCCATTTTGTGAGTGCCGTGGTGATGAGTTATTTCATATTTACGCTGGGCGTGACCTGGATCGCCACCCGCTTGAGCCGATAGGACAGTGCGATGAATTATCTTGAAGTCTCCAAGTTATCTAAATCTTTCGGCAAAAGCTCGGACAAGACCCGGGTGTTTGACGACATCAATTTCACTATCAAGGAAGGCGAACTATTGACCCTGCTCGGCCCCAGCGGTTGCGGCAAGTCGACCTTGTTGCGCTGTATCGCAGGTTTGACTGAGGTTGATGGCGGTCAGATCCATGTGGCGGGGAATAACATTACCCATGTTGCTCCGCAGAAACGTGGCATCGGCATGGTATTCCAGAGCTATGCGTTGTTTCCGAACCTGACGGTGACGGGCAATATTGCCTTTGGCCTGAACATGCAGGGCGTCTGTGTCGAGGAAACCTTGCAGCGCGTGGCCGAAGCGGTGAGCCTGGTGGAATTGCAGGGGCACGAGAACAAATTCGTGAGCCAACTCTCCGGCGGCCAGCGTCAGCGAGTCGCCCTGGCACGGGCATTGGTGGTACGGCCACGCATCCTGCTGCTGGATGAACCGCTGTCGGCGCTGGATGCACGCATCCGCAAGCACCTGCAGGAAGAGATCAGGCGGATCCAGTCGCAGCTGAAACTGACGACCATTTTCGTGACCCACGATCAGGAAGAAGCGCTGATGCTGTCCGATCGCATCATCGTCATGGATGGTGGTCGCATCGTGCAGGAAGGCAGCGCCGAGACCATCTACACACGTCCGGCCAATGGTTTTGTCGCGCGTTTCATGGGCAGCTACAACCTGCTGGATGCCAGCCAGGCGCAACGACTGCTTGGTCTGCACATACAAGGGCAACTGGCAATCCGGCCGGAAGCGATCCATGTGGCGCAAGCCGGTCGCAGCTATGGCCCGCATCTGGGCGCACCGTGCCGCGCCACGGTACGTCACCATCAACTGCTCGGCAACGTCATCCGTTATCACGTCGATGCGCAAGGCTGTTCGTTGATGGTCGATCTGCTCAATCGCAGTTCTGCATCCTTGCTACCGGCAGGCGCGCAGCTCGACCTGCTGTTCAATCGTGAAGAACTGCAGGAGGTCGCATGACGACGCTGGCTATTTTTGACATGGACGACACCCTTATCGATTGCGATAGCTCCAGTCTCTGGCTGCGCTATCTGGTGAAGCGCGGAGTGGCAGCCGCCGACATGCTGGTCACCGAGCAGGCGATGATGCAGGCCTATCATCTGGGCGAACTGTCCATGGCGCAGTACATGGACTTTACGCTCCAGCCGTTGTCTGGAGTGGCCGTCAGCGAAGTGGAGCGATGGGCTGATGACTTTGTCTCCAGCATGATTTCCACGCGCATATTTCCAGCCGCGCGTCGACAAATTGAGTGGCATCGTCAACAGGGAAACAAACTTTTGATCATCTCGGCCACGGCTGACTTTATTGTCCGCCGTATCGCCGCCATGCTGGGCGTGGACGAGGTGATCGCCATCGAACTTGAGCAGGTAGCAGGCAGCTTTACCGGCGCAACCGAAGGGGTGCTCAGTTTTCGGGAAGGCAAGGTAGAACGCTTGCAGGCGTGGCTGCAGATCCATGGCAACAGCTTGCAAGGCAGCTATGGCTACAGTGACTCGGTGAATGACTTGCCGCTATTGCATGTGGTCCAGCATGCGTGCGTCGTCAACCCCGCGCCAGCGCTGAAACAGGTCAGCGACCAGCATCAATGGCGACAGTATGACTGGCAGTTGACGTAACATGAGCACAGCGTCACGGGTCAGGCCCAGGGGGCGGCATGCTGTTAATCCAGTTGCGTTCCGATGCTTTGTTGCGCCACAAGGCGACGGGCCTGCCGGTACCTGGGCTAACCCTGGTGGCGTCGATAGGGCAGGGATCTCTGAATAGCGGCGGGCACGAGGGTGTACGGGTTCGTGCCTGGCCAGACTTGAACGCTTGAGTGCCATCAGGCGGCTGCGAAGGGGCGTTTCTTGGCCGAATGTGGCAAGTGACGCTCAGCCGGCGATCTGCGGGCTGACGCCCGACAGCATCTTGTCATGTGAACCATCTCGAACATTTCACGCAGCAACCACCGCTTAGGGTTTTCCCTGGCCGTCCAGACCGCGTATTATCCCGACATATTTTCTGCAGACTTCCTACGCCCAGCGTTTAGGTGACTTGTCTTGCTTTCCACAGGTGCTTGGCAAGGTAACCTCCAGATCACAGAATAATCCTCAGGTAACGTTTAACGACTTGCCCAAAATATATCGGCCAGGCATGCGGCTGTCCGCTGGATGGGACGGTGTTCGGTAGTGTTTTAAAGGAATGGATTTTGACAAAGCCTAGACAGGTAGCAATTGTTGGTTGTTCTTTTCGTTTCCCCGGTTCCACGACCAGCAATTTCTGGCAGAACCTGATGGCAGGGCGGGACCTGGTGACCCAGGTCGACGCCTCGCGCTGGGATCACGCCGAATTCCTGCACCCGGATAAAGCCAACCCGGCCACCAGTTATACCTTTGCCGCCGGTAGCCTGGGCGACATCAGTGCCTTCGATGCGGGCTTCTTCAACATCTCGCCACGGGAAGCGGCGGTGATGGACCCGCAACAGCGCTTCCTCCTGGAAATGTGCTGGGAAACCTTCGAGAACGCGGGCATCAAGCCCTCGAGCCTGCGCGGCAGCAATTGCGGTGTGTACCTGGGGATCGCCGGTGTCGAGCAGGCCTATCGCCTGGTGGAAGACCTGGCGTCGATCGATGCCGCCACGGCCACTGGCAACACCATGAGCATTGCCGCCAACCGCCTGTCGTTCTTCTACGACCTGCGTGGCCCGAGCATGGCGATCGACACCGCGTGCTCGTCTTCGCTGGTGGCCTTTCACCAGGCCTGCCAGGCGATCATCAGCGGCGATATCGATCAGGCGGTGACTGGCGGCATCAGCCTGCACATGCACCCGTTCGGCTTCATGATTTTCGCCAAGGCCTCGATGCTGTCGCGTACCGGGCGTTGCCAATCCTTCGATCAGAACGGTGACGGTTACGCGCGCTCCGAGGGCGGCGGTCTGTTCCTGCTCAAGGATTACGATCAGGCCGTGGCCGACGGCAACCCGATCCTGGCGGTGGTTGCTGCCAGCGCCGTGAACACCGACGGTCGCAAGTCGAGCCTGACCTTGCCCAGTGCCGATGCACAGGCGGCGCTGCTCAAGAGCACCTATGCCAAGGCCGGGATCGATCCGTCCCGACTCGACTACCTCGAAGCCCACGGTACCGGCACGGCAGTCGGCGACCCGATCGAGACCCGCGCCATCGGCGAGGCCCTGGGCCAGGCCCGGGGGGCGGGTAATCCGCTGCCCATCGGTTCGATCAAGAGCAACCTCGGTCATCTCGAAGCCGCTTCTGGCGTAGCCGGATTGATGAAGGCCCTCAACTGCCTGATCCAGCGGGAGGTCCCTGCGACCATCGGGGTCGAGGCGCTCAATCCGAACATCGCGTTTGCCGATCTGAACCTGCAGGTCGTTACTGAAAACCGTGCGCTCAAAGCCGAAGGGCAGTTGACCGTCGGTATCAACTCATTCGGTTTCGGTGGTGCCAACGCCCACGTGATTTTGCAGAGCGTCGAGTCCGTGCCTGCGGCCGCTGCGCCGACACAGGCCCGGCGCCTGCCGTTGTTGCTCAGTGCCAAGGATGCCGAAGGCCTGCGCGCCACGGCTTCGGGGTTCGCCGACTACCTGGCGGCGCACCCGCAGGCCGCTTACTACGATGTGGCCTACCAGGCCATGTTCCGTCGTGACGCGCACCCGCATCGCTTGCTGTTGATCGGCTCCGATCCGGCCGAGGCCGCCCAGGCCCTGGCGGACTATGCTCAGGACCCGAGCCTCAGCGAACTGAGCTCGGTGGTCGAGGTCGGCCAGGCGCTGGACAAGGTTCAGGGCCCGGTGTTCGTCTATTCCGGCAACGGTTCGCAGTGGCAGGGCATGGGCCGGGCAATGCTCGGCCACCCGCTGTTCGAAGCGGCGGTGGCCGAGGTCGACGGGCTGTTCCAGCCATTGGCGGGCTATTCGTTGCGCGCCGAACTGCTGGGCGAAAACGGCGATGACCGTTATGTGCGCACCGAGATCGCTCAGCCGGCGCTGTTCGCCCTGCAAGTCGCGGTCACCCGCGTGCTGGCGGCACAGGGTTTCCATCCGGCGGCCGTGATCGGCCACAGCGTTGGCGAAGTGGCGGCAGCCTGGGCCAGTGGCGCCCTGAGCCTGGAAGATGCCACCCAGGTGATCTTCCATCGCAGTCGCCTGCAAGGGCTGACCCGCGGCAACGGCAAGATGGCCGCCGTGGGGCTGTCGGGCGAAGCCACCGCGAGCGTGCTGGTGGAACTGGGCCTGGACGACCGTCTGGTGGTGGCGGGCGAAAACAGCGCCCGTGGCGCCACGGTTGCAGGTCCCGTCGAGGCCCTGGCCGAGCTGGAGCAGGTGCTGACCGAGCGTCAGGTGTTCGTTCGTCGCCTGGACCTGGACTACGCCTTCCACTCCCCGGCAATGAATCCGATCGAGCAACAGGTCATCGCCGACCTGGCTCACATTCGTCCGTGCAGCGGTCGCATTCCTTTTTACTCCACGGTAGTGGGTGGCGAACTGGACGGTCAGCGTCTGGACAGCCGTTACTGGTGGCAGAACATCCGCTTCCCGGTGTTGTTCCAGGGCGCGATGGACGCGCTGCTGGAGCGGGGTTTCAACCTGTTCGTCGAAGTCGGTCCGCACCCGATCCTGCGCTCTTATGTGACCGATGCCCTGACCCAGCGCGAGCTGCCCGGTCAAGTGCTTGCCACGCTGCAGCGCAAGGACGACAGCCCTGCGCTGCTGGAGCGTTGCGTCGCCAGGCTGCTGATTGCCGGTGCCGAGCCGGATTGGCAGGCCCATTTCCCGGTGGCCGGTAACAACCTGCGTCTGCCGAACTACGCCTGGCAGCGCGAGCATTTCCAGTTGCCCGTCAGCGCCGAGTCGTTCGGTGTGCTGCAACGCGAGCGTGTGCATCCGTTGCTGGGCTACCCGCTGCCCGACCGCACCCTGACCTGGGAAAACCGCCTCGACACGCAACTGTTCCCGACCCTGGGCGACCACAAGGTCGGTGACGCGGTGCTGTTCCCCGGCGCCGGTTTCACCGAGCTGGCACTGGCCGTGGCCTTGTTGCACCAGCCGGGCGAGTTCGTCGACATCGAAGAGCTGGAAATTCATAACCCGCTGCTGCTGGGGCACGAAGGCAGCAAGAAGATCCGGGTCAGCATCGAGGAAGCCGATGGCACCCTGCACATCACGTCCCGCAGCCTGGCCCAGCGTGAAGAGTGGGTGCAGCACGTGGTCGCCCGCCTGCCTGGCGAAGCCCGTGGCGTGATGCTCGGCGGTCGTGCCCCGGCGCTGCCGCAACGCCCGGCGGACTTCACGGGTGAGCAGCACCTGGCGCTGACCCGTGCGGTCGGCCTGAACTATGGCCCGGCCTACCAGGCCGTGGCGGCGGTGTGGGTCGAGCCGACGCGCGTCCTTGCGCAACTGAGCGTACCTGACGCCATCACCCATGAGCTGGCCGCGCTGCACCTGCACCCGGCCTTGCTCGATGGTGCATTCCAGTTGATCACCGAGTTGCTGGTCGGCCAGCCGGGTAGCAACAAAGGCCTGGCGTTCATTCCGGTCAAGCTTGGTCGCATTGCCTTTGCCAAGGCCGGTGGTGTGCCGTGCCTGGCCGAGGTGCGGCAGCTCAAGCGCACCGAGCATTCGTTGCTGGTGGACTTCACCCTGTACGACGCCGCGGGCGACGCCGTGCTGTTTATCAAGGATGCCCGTTTCCGTGGGGTGCGCTTGCAGCGCGACCGCTCTGGCGACATCAAGCGCCTGGCCCATGTCGGCCTCGCCGCGCCAGGTCAGGTGGTGCCCGTACTGCGTGAAGCGCATGGCAGCACTCCGCTGGCCGCTCATCTGCAAGGGCTGGGTGACGAGCCGGTGCAGGCCCGTTACCTCAATGAGGTCGAGCCGCTGCTCGATGCCCTGTGTTCAAGCTTCGTGCTGGACCTGATCGACCAGGCCGGTGGCCATTTGAGCGCCGAGCAGGTTGCCCTGTGGTCGCAGCAGGACGGCGTGCCGAGCGACTACCTGTCGACGCTGCTGCGTCATGGCCTGGAAGACGGCAGCCTGAGCCGCGATGCCGACTGCACCTGGCACGTTGTCGAGACGGGCGAGCGCCCAGCGTCCGAGGCCATCTGGCAGGAGCTGTTCCAGAGCTACCCGGAACACTTCCAGATCATTCATTCGGTGGGTCGTATCGGCCGCCATTTGCAGGCATTGCTCGACGGTCGTCAGCCCCTTGAGCAATTGCTGCCGAGGGAAACCAGCGGCGCCAACCTGTTGCGTCTGGTGCTGGGGGCGTCCGGTCAGCAGCGCGTGCTTGCCGGTCTGCGCGAAACCCTCGCCCAGCGCCTGGCGGCATTGCCGGCCGGGCAGCGCCTGCGGGTGCTGGAACTGGGCTTTGGCGGGCCATCCTTCGCCGAGTCGTTGTACGCCGGGATCGATTTCGATCGTGTCGATTACAGCTATTGCGTGCAAGAGCCGGAACTGGCGCAAATGCTGCGCGTTGATTGCCCGGCCCTGGATGTCCTGGGCTTTGATCAATTGGCGCAGGGCAGCGGCTACGACTGGGTGCTCATGCCGACCGACCTGGCCGCCCTGGATACCGTGGGCGAAGCCCTGCGTCAGGCGGCGAGCCAGCTCAACCCTCACGGGCAGCTGGCGTTGCTGGCACAACATCCGGCGCGCTGGGCCGACTTCGTGTTCGGTGCCCAGGCCGACTGGTGGCTGGCCGGCCCGGAGCAGGCGTTGTCACGCCAGCAGCGTCCGCAGTTCTGGCAGCATGAAGTGCAACGCCACGGCTTGACCCTGACACACACCCTTGAAGCCTTGCCGGGCACTGCCTGTGGCAGTTACCTGCTACTGGCCGATAAACCGGCGGGCGCGATGAGCCCGCGGGGCGAGACAGCGCCACAGCGCTGGGCGCTGCTGGCCGAGGCCGGGCAGGGCGCTGCTGAAGCGTTGGCCCAGGCCCTGCGTGAGCAAGGCCAGCAGGTCAGCCTGCTGGTTCCGGGCGATGCCCGGGCCTTGGCGCAACAACTGGCCGCCCTGGATCAGGCGCCGGAGCAGGTGCTGCACCTGGTCGGTTTCGACGGCGACCAGGGGCTGGATGCCCAGGGTGCTCGTTGCCTGCAGGCCGCCGCGCTGGTCCAGGCGTGCGAGTCGTTGGGCATGGCCCCGTCATGCTGGCTGCTGACCCGTGGTGCGGCCGGTCACTTCTATGGTGCCGATACGGCGACAGACGTCGACGCCATCGCCGATGCCGCGTTCTGGGGCTTTGGCCGGACCCTGGCGAACGAGTCCGCCAGCTGCCGCATCCGGCTGCTCGACCTGGCCTTCAAGGCGCCGATTGTCAGCCTGATCCCGGCGCTGCTGCACGCCGATGCCGAGACCGAACTGGCGATCAGTGCCGACGGTCAGCGTTATGTGCCACGCTTGCGTGTTCTGCAAGAGCAACACGGTGTCGCTCGCGATGGCGACACGCGTATCAGCCTGGGCTTTGATTTGCCGGGGCAATTGCGCAACCTGCGTTGGGAAGCCCGGGCGCTGACGCCGCCGGCTGCGGACGAGCTGGACATTGAGGTACGCGCCACCGGCCTGAACTTCCGTGACGTGATGTTCGCCCTCGGCCTGTTGTCCGATGAAGCCATCGAGAACGGTTTCTCCGGTCCGACCATGGGCTTTGAATTCTCCGGCGTGGTCCACGGCAAGGGCGCCGCAGTGCTCGGCGATTTCGCCCCGGGCGACCGTGTGGTGGGTTTCGGCCCACGCAGTTTCGCCAACCGTTTGGTGACCAACGCCAATGCCGTGGCGCGGATCCCGGAAGGCATGTCGTTCGAAGCGGCGGCCACCATCCCGAGCACCTTCTTCACCGTGTACTACGCCCTGCATCATCTGGCGCGGCTGGAGCCGGGCGAAAAGGTGCTGATCCACGGCGCAGCCGGCGGCGTCGGCATTGCTGCGATCCAGATCGCCAAGTGGTGCGGTGCAGAGATCTACGCCACCGCCGGCAGCGACGAGAAACGCGACTTCCTGCGCCTGCTCGGTGTCGACAAGGTGTTCGACTCCCGCTCCCTGGCCTACGCCGACGAAGTGCTGGCCGTGACCGGTGGCCGTGGCGTCGACGTGGTCCTCAACTCCCTGGCTGGCGAGGCGATCAACCGCAACCTGCGGGTGCTCAAGCCGTTCGGTCGCTTCCTGGAACTGGGCAAGCGCGACTTTTACCAGAACACCCGGATTGGCCTGCGGCCGTTCCGCAATAACATCAGCTACTTCGGCATCGACGCCGACCAGTTGATGAGCGAGCGTCCGGACCTCACGCGGCGTTTGTTCGGGCAAATGATGGCGCTGTTCGAGCAGGGCATTTTGCATCCGCTGCCATTCCGCGAATTTGATGCCAACCATGTGGTCGAGGCATTCCGCTACATGCAGCAGGCGCGGCAGATCGGCAAGATCGTGGTGACCTATGGCAACCCGATCGAGCAGTTGGTGGAAACCCGCGAACAGCCGTTGCAACAGCTGCAACTCAGTGGCGAGGCGACCTACCTGGTCACGGGTGGCCTGGGCGGTTTCGGCTTGCGCACCGCCCAATGGCTGGTGGACAAGGGCGCCCGGCACTTAGTGCTGCTCGGTCGTCGTGGCCCGGCCAGTGTCGAGGCTCAGCCGAGCCTGGCGGCCTGGCAGGCCCTGGGCATCGATGTGCAGGCGCTGGCGTGCGACATCACCGATGTGCAGCAGCTGCGAGGCGTGTTCCAGCGCATCGCCGCCAGCCCGTATCCGCTGCGCGGCCTGGTGCACGCGGCGACGGTGATCGACGACGGTCTGATCCGCAACCTCGACGCCGAGCAACTGCAGCGCGTGCTGGAGCCCAAGGCCAAGGGTGCGCAATACCTGCATGAACTGACCCGTGAGTTGCCGTTGGACTTCTTCGTGATGTTCTCCTCGGCCACCACCCTGTTCGGCAACCCCGGCCAAGCCAACTACGTCGCGGCCAACCATTGGCTCGAAGCCCTGGCCCGCCATCGTCGCGGTCAAGGCCTGGCCGCCACGGCCGTACTCTGGGGCGCCATCGACGACGTGGGCTTCCTGGCCCGTAACGAGCAGATCAAGGACGCCCTGCAAAGCCGCATGGGCGGTGCTGCGCTGCGGGCCGACGTGGCCCTGGCGCACCTGGAGCAGATGCTGCTCGGTGGTGATGACGGCATCGGTGTGCTGGAGCTGGAATGGAAGGCTTTGTCGCGCTTCCTGCCGAGCGCGGCGACCCCGCGTTTCCAGGAACTGGTCCGCGCCCACGGCGGGGATCAGGACGACGACAATGACGCCGAGGACATCCAGCGCATGCTGCTCGAGCTTGATGACGAGCAGCTACTGGAGCGTTTCGTCGAATTGCTCAAGCACGAGGTCTGCGAGATCCTCCGGCTGCCGGCGGCCCGCCTGGACTCCCAGCGTCCGTTGCAGGAACTGGGGCTGGACTCGTTGATGAGCGTCGAGTTGGTGGTGGCGCTGGAAGAGCGCTTCGGCGTTCGCCTGCCGGTGATGGAGCTCAGCGAGAGTTCCAGCATCGACAAGCTCAGTGTGCGCATTCTTGACCTGCTGCGCGGTGAAGCGGGGGCTGATGAAGCCCCGGCGCCTGTGGCCCTGGCCGAGAACGTACTGGCTCGCCACGGCAGCGAATTGAGCCGCGAGCAAATGGCCGAGATGAACGCCGAACTGGCCGACAGAGCCGCGGCACCCAACCGATTGATTGAGTGATGTTTGATTGAGTGATAGCCCGATGACTGCAACAACGACCACCGGCCTGAGTGTCGGTATCAAGCAACGGCTGATCCAGCAAGCGCTGGAACGCCGTCGCAGCGAGGCGGGCGACACGGCGGGTGGTGCGACTCTGGAGCAAGCGCGACAGGCCGCACTGAAAGTGCCAGAAGCGTTTTATCGCTTTGACCAGCACCCCGGTTATCAGCAGTTGCGCGTGATACAGCAGAGCGCCGCGCGCCTGGGCCTGGCCAACCCGTTCTTTCGTATGCACGAAGGGACGGCGGGTGCCGAGACCTGTATCGGCAGCCGTGAATACGTCAACTTCGCCAGCTACAACTACCTCGGTTATTCCGGTCACCCGGTGGTGGCCGAGGCGGCCAAGGCAGCGATCGACCGGTACGGCACTTCGGTATCGGCCAGTCGCCCGGTGTCGGGCGATCGTCCGTTGCACCGTGAGCTGGAACGCGAGCTGGCCAGTCTGTACGAGGTTGATGATGCGGTGGTGTTTGTCAGTGGCCATGCCACCAACGTGACCACCATCGGCTATCTGTTCGGCCCCCGGGACCTGGTACTGCACGACGAACTGATTCACAACAGTGTGCTGCAGGGCATCCAGTTGTCCGGTGCGCGTCGCCTCAGCTTTGCCCACAACGACTGGCAAGCGCTGGACCGGATCCTCGGCGAGCAACGCCAGCACTTCGAGCGGGTGCTGGTGGTGGTCGAAGGGATCTACAGCATGGACGGCGATTACCCGGACCTGCCGCGCTTCGTCGAACTCAAGCGCAAGCACAAGACCTTCCTGATGGTCGATGAGGCGCATTCGCTGGGGGTGATGGGAGCAACCGGCAAAGGTATTCGCGAGCACTTCGGCCTGACGGGCGATGACGTGGATATCTGGATGGGTACCCTGAGCAAGACCCTCGCCAGTTGCGGCGGCTACATTGCCGGCAACACGGCGCTGGTCGAGCACCTGAAGTTCCTCGCGCCGGGCTTCCTCTACAGCGTGGGCATGCCACCGTCGGTCACGGCAGCGGCGTTGGCGGCGCTGCAGTGCCTGGCTCAGGATCGTGAGCGGGTGCAGGCGGTACAGGCCCGTGGTGAATTGTTCCTGCGCCTGGCCAAAGAGGCGGGCCTCGACACGGCCACCAGTACCGGGCTTGCGGTGATTCCTGTGATCACCGGCAGCTCGTTCAAGGCCGGGCGGCTTTCCAGTGCCCTGTTCGACCGGGGCATCAATGCCCAGCCGATCTTGTACCCGGCGGTCCCGGAGCACGCGGCGCGGGTGCGTTTCTTCGTTTCCTGCGAACACACCGAAGCGCAAATCACCCGCACCGTGGCCATCGTTGCCGAAGAAATGGCCAGGATCGGCTGACGCGGCGGGTTATCGTTTATCGTCGGATCGCCGCCAGGAGCCAGCGCGTTTTCACGGGCTGCCTGGCAGCCCCCCCAAAAAGGTCGCTCAATGCTGCTCAGTTAAGGCATTGAGACCGCCCGTGTAGGAGCAGCCGGTCGACGCTCGAGCGCTCGCGATGGGCGTCAACGAATACGCGTATTTTCTGAATAAACGCGTGGCCCTTGAGTTCATCGCGAGCGCGCTCGCTCCTACAAAGGTCGGCGTTCTCTAACTGAACGGGATTGCCCAAAACTGCAAGACCGCAAGCTCCCTCGCCACGGAGACGACGTTTAGGCTTGATTGAGCGGCACGCCGCGGCCGTTGCGGATCAGATATACGGCTTTTCGTAGGCGTTGAGCTGTTCGATGAAGCGCCAGTGGCTGCGTTTGTCGAAGCCCATCAGGCGCTTGAGGCGGATGTCCCAGCGCATGTGGTGGTTGGCGATCCAGGGCAGGGCGAACAGGTGGGCGCCGCGCCAAGGGATGAACGGGTTGCGGCGCAGGCTGGCGTAGATTTCCACCCGGTGGCTGGGGCGCAGGCTTGGGCAGCGGGCGTGGAAGCCCGAGGTGTCCGCCACCACCAGGGTGTTGGCCGGTACCGAAAAGCGTCGCGGTGCCGGCAGGCCGAGCCCGGCCAGTTCGTGTTCGTGAATGCGGAACGAGCCCTCGCGATGCATCTGCTCGTCGGAGCGTGCCGCGCCGAGGCTCTGGCGATACTCCCAGGCCAGCCGTTCCGGTGTCAGGCGATGGGAGCCCGGGACGTAACTGAACGGCCCCTGGTCGTCGGCCACGTCATCGAGAAACAGCCAGGCCTTGGCGGTCGGATGGAAGGTATCGGCGTGCAGGCGGGTTTGCGGGTCCTGCTCGGCATTCACTCCATCGATCACGATCGACTGCAACTGATAGGTGATCCCACCGGTATTCGACGAGGCATAGGCAATCAGGTCACGCACACTGCGGTCGGCCACAAAGGCAGCGCTGGCCGGATTACGGGCCAGGACATCCTGGTCCAGGCTGACCCGCCGGGTCACGGCCTTGCCTTGGCGCATTTCCCAGCCGGTGCTGCGCAGGTCACCCAGTTCGGCACGCAGGGCGGCGAACTGTTCGGCAGGCAGTGCATTCTCGCGAACGAAAAAACCCTGCTCCTCGAAGCTTGCAAGCTCCCCGGCATCCAGCCGTGGCGCCAGGGCCCGGCGCCGCATGGCGGCCATGCTCATGGCCAGTTGGCGGCGTTGCACGTGCAGGCCCAGGGCATTGAGCCGGGCGCTGCCGATTACCGGGTTGTTCTCGAACGATTTGGCGTGGGTCAGCAATTGCAGGCAATGCCAGGGCAGTGCCGCGTAGCGGCCCAGGTCCTTCAGTGATGCAGGCATGGTCTAATCCTTGAGGGGGACCGCTGCGCGGGCGCAGCCGAGCATGGTCCGGGTGTAATTGAGCAGCGGCAGCAGACGCGGATGGTGCGTCAGGCGCGGCGGGCGAGGGGTCGACAGGCATGCCAGGGCATGCCACGCATCGCAGGGCAAAGCTTGCTGGGGGTCGGCATAGCGCGCATAGCGCAACAGGGCGCCGGCTACCAACTGGTCCAGGGTCAGGCGCCGGGTCCGGCGCGGCAAAGGCTGGTGGTCACGGGTCAGGCCCCAGCCGGCATAGAAGGGCGTGCCGTAGGTCACCACCGTCAGGCCACGCAGCAAGGCCTCGAAGCCCGAAGTGGAACTGAGGGTGTGTACTTCGTCGACCTGGGCATACAGGCGGGCGATGTCGGCACCGGGCAGCACCTGGTCGGCCAGCCCGTGCAGCAGCTGCGCAGGCACGGCGCCCTGGCGTTTTCCGGCTTCCACATCCGGGTGCGGCTTGTAGACGATCCAGGCGTCTGGCGCGCTGGCCCGCACTTGTCTGAGCAGTTCGAGATTGTCGTGCAAGGTGCCGCCACTGCACAGCAGCGAGGCGTCGTCTTCCACTTGGCCGGGTACCAGAATCCGCCGTTGGCCAGGTCGTGCGCACACCGGGTGATCGGCGTCGATCTTGAGGTTGTACTTGCTGGTGCCGCCGGTCACGATCCGCTCGCGCAGGCGGGCGGCTTCGGCGAGGCTGTCGGCGTCGAAGTCCCCGTGTTCCAGCAAGTGTTCCAGGTCACAGCTGGCGCTGGCATCGAAGTGCATGCCGCTGCGGTCGAGCACCAGCGACAGGGCCGGTGCGTTCAGCGCGCCAAGCCCCCTGGAACGCAGAAAACCGTCTTCGACGCGCCACAACGGCACCCCGAGTGCGGCAGCGCGAACCTTGAGGTCGGCCGGTTCGCGAGCGGCCCACACCAGCAGCTTGCCGCGCTTGGCGGCGATCTCCTGGAGCAGCGTCGGGCTGTCCTCGGCGAAGTCCAAGCGACCCCAGCGGCTTTCGAAAAAGCGCCGCATGTTGTGCTGCTTGTGACGCTTGACCCCGAGCACGGTGATGCTCCCGGCGAACTCGGCGTCCCGGGCTTTCTTGCGGGCCAGTTGGTGGGCCACGGTCAAGGCGTCGGTGGGTTGGCCGGTGAGCGGGTCGACATAACGGCAATAGCGCAGGTAGGCGGCGGCCACCAGTTGCACCAGGTCCGGCCGTGCCTGCCGTCGGGGGATCGGCATGCGATCGTCCGTCAGGCCCCAGCCGGCATAGAAGGGCAGGCCGAAGCAGGTCACCGGCACGCCCTGGATCAAGGCTTCGAGCCCGGCCTGGCTGGTGCCGATGTACACCCGTCGGGCGCGCCGGGCCAGCGAGGCCCAGGACACCGGGCGACTCTCCAGGCTTACCCCTCGCGCCGTGGCGGCCGCCAGCAGGCAACTGGGCTTTTGTCCGCCCACGCAGTCCGGGTGGATGCGCACCCGCACCTCGGCGTCCGGGTTTTCCGCCAGGGCCGCATCGAGCATGCGCACGTAGTCGGCCTCACACAGGCCACCGCCAGGAATCGAGTAGTCCCCGGCGGTCTGGTCCACCACCAGCACCAGGGGGCGCTCATGGCCCAGCGGGTCGTCCGGGTCCAGGTCCGGGGCATTGTTGTACTTGCCGATGCCGCTGCTGCGCATCAGCGCGATCAGTTGCCGGGCGCTGTCGAGCTCTTCAGGGCTGAGGCTGTCTGGATCCTGCAGGATGTTTTCCAGCAGCGAAGGACGGTCGGCCAGGTAGTGGATACCCACCGGATCGACCACCATCGACATCGGCGTGTCGCCCTCGATGCCCAGGGACGAAGAGCGCAGGAATCCGTCTTCCAGAGCGATGTAGGGCAAGCCCCAACGCTGACACAACACCCGGGCCTGGGCCGAGGAGTGCTTGTAGCCAATGCCGGCAATGGCTTTCAGGCCCTTGGGGGCATGCCGCCCGCGCCGCCACAGCCAGAAGGGCGAGCCTTCCGGCCCGAGGAATTGCGGCAGGTGCAGGACCTTCCACGCCACCCACTGGGACATGATGCCGATCCAGCCGGGGCCTTCGACCATTGGCTGCAGGGTGATCGCGGGTCTGTCGAGGCCGTTCAAAGGACGGGCTCCGCGCGTCGGTGCATGGTGCGCACCGGTGGCCACGGCACCCAGCGTTTGCGCAGCAAACGGAAGCCGTTATGCAGGTACAGTTCGCGCGCTCGCTGGTTGTCCAGTGGCACTTCCAGGAACACGTCCTTGAAACCGCTGGCCGCGGCCTGTGCGCAACACGCCTGGACCAGTGCCGAGCCGACGCCATGCTGGCGTGCGGTTTTGTTCACGCGCAGGCCGTACAGTAGAAACGGGTAGCGCCATTCGCGCCACTCGCTCAGGCAGAACGCGGCAAAGCGCAGCCAGCCGCGCAACCAGCCGAATTCGCGGACAAAGGGTTGCGAGCGCAGGGCGAAGGGGCCGCGCAGGTGATGCTTGAACGCGGCATAGCCCTGCGCCTGACCGTCTTCGAAGGCCAGCAGCACCCGGTCCCAGTGAATGCTGGTGCCGAGCAGGCGCTGGCGGCAGGCGGTATCGCCGAGGATAAACGCCAGCGAGCCGCGACCGTCCGTGACGATCCGCGACAGCGCGGGGTCGGCGGTCAGGTCCGGTGCCAGGCTCGATCCCAGTACGATAGTCACCACGGCTTCAAGCCACGCCGGCAACAGCGGTGGGCGTGCGTTCCTCGTGGGCGCAGGCAACCAGTCGGCTGGACAACGCATCAACGCGGATCGGGCAAGGGGAGGCGCCGGGCTGTCGCCGGTTGGACCAGATCAAGTAATCAGTGTCGCCGGCAGGCGCGCCAATGGCCTGGTACACGTTCGGCAGGATCGGTACATGGTCGCCGAAGAAACACAGGAGTGCTTCCCGTGGCTGTGCGAGCAGGGTGCCGCGCAGCTTGCCAAGCATGCGATCGGCGTTGGCGATGTGGCGAAGATAGGGGGCCAGGTCGTCCATGCCGGCGAGCAGCGGGCGGTCGAACCAGGTCGGCAACTCGGCAGCGTCGACGTGCTCCAGGTGCAGCGGGCCGTGGTTTTCCATGGTCACCGCGTGGATGAACAGCGGCTGGCTGCGGGCCGGGTCTTCGAGCAGTTCGCGGATCTTGTCGGCCACGGCGCAATCGCCAATGAACGGCCCGGCCTTTTGCGAGTCGTCGAAGGCGCGCACGTCAATGAACTCATCGAACCCCAGGGCCGGCAGCACGGTGTTACGTCCGTAGAAACTGCCGTCGTAAGGATGGATGCAGACCGTGCGGTAGCCCAGGGCCTTGAGGTGCGCCGCGATGCTTGGCAAGCCCTGGCGGGCCAGCACCCGGTAGGGGTTGAAGCGGTGTACGCCGAGGCGGTCGCCGGGGATGCCGGTCAGGTAGGCGAACTCGGTGCGCACGGTGTTGGCGCCCCAGGCGGCCACTTGCAGCTTGCCACGGGCCAGGGACTGCTCGGCAAGACGGTCGTATTCACTCAGTACCTGGGGCTTGACGCCAGGCCACAGGTCGCGCACATCGAAAAACGATTCGCTCTGCACCGACACCAGGTCGGGCAGGGGCATGCCGGGTGGGCAAGTGCATGGCGTGTTGAACGGCGAGCCCAGTGTCCTGCGGTCGACCGGTGCGCGGGCTGCCCAGAAGTACCGCCACAGGCTGGTCGCCAGGCCCCAGCGCCGTACATCGGCTTCGGCATCGAAAGTCGGTACGCTGCGGCGATGGCCGAGCTTCAGCAGGATCACGCCCGCGAGGCCCAGCCAGAGTGCGCTGAGGCGCCCCCCCGCGACTTGCGCTTCGAAGCTCAAGCCGGCCCACAGGTAAATCACGAAGCCCACGGCCAGCAACGCGGCCTTGCCGATGCCGAAGAACGGCAGGTACAGGCGCGGGAAGCGTATGGCATCGCTGAAGTATTCGAAGTCGGCGCACACGAACGGTTCGCGCAGGGAGTGGTACTTGGCGTTGCTGACCATCACGATCAACAGCCACAGCAGCAGTACGTTGATGCCACTGAACAGCGGGCGCGCGGTCGCGCCATACAGCACGGCCAGAGCGACGGACCACAAACCGCCGTGCAGCAACCAGCAACTCAACGGGCGGCGCAGGTTCGGGCGTGGGGTCAGCAGGCGTTCGATCAGGACGGTGAGGAGCAGGCCGACGATGCCGACCTGAAGGATGGACAATTCACTCACTGTAATTCAGACCACGCAGGATAAACGAAGAAAGGCGCTGCGGAATCACCCCCAGCAGCCAGGTGCCGAGGTTCAGCGGGAACGGGAAACTGATGCGGGCCTGGTTTGCTGCCAGCCCGCGCTTGATCCGTCGGGCAGCCTTTTCGGCGGTCCACAGAAAGGGTTTGGGGCCGGGCATTTCGAAGCACATTTTCGACTCGACGTAGCCGGGGACGATCACGTTGATCTTCACTCCTTCCGGCGCCAGCCAGTCGCGGATCGCCTCGCCGTAGACACGGATCGCCGCCTTGCTGGCGCTGTAGGTCGGCGTTACCGGCAACCCGCGCCAGCCCGCCAGTGAACTGAACAGGGCAATCTGTCCATTGCCGCGGGCACGCATGGCCGGCAGTGCCGCTTCAACGGTGGCCAGGGCCGCCATCACGTTGACTTCGAGCAAGGCGCGGCTGTCGTCCCAGCGCTCGGCTTCGCCATGGCTGCCCACGGCGGTATTGAGCCCGGCGCCGACCAGGACCAGGTCTGGCTGCTCGTCTTCGCTGACCCGGCGAACCATGGCGCGCAGCTCATCCAGTTCGCGCACGTCCAGGGCTTCGAGCAATACCCGGGCACCGAGTGCACGGCATTCGCTGGCCAACTCTTCGAGGCGGTCCAGGCGGCGGCCCTGCAGGATCAAGGTCACGCCCGGCGCGGCATAGGCCGGCGCCAGTGCGCCACCGATACCGCCGGTGGCGCCAGTGATGAGAATGCAGCGGGGCGAAGAGCGGTGCGTCATAGGAAGTTTTCGATTCTCGAGGTCTTTGCCAGCAACACGTCCAGGCAATTGTTCACGGCCATGTCGATACCGCAACTGGTATAGAAGCCGCCATTGATCTGGGTGGTGTGGATGACGGTGTTGCGAAAATGATGGAACAGGGCCATGTCCGGCGCTTGTGGATGATGCCAGAAGTCGTCGAGGCTGCCTTGTTGGGTCAGCCCGGGCATGGCGTAGATCGGGTTGGCGAGGGTGAAGGTCGGGCGTTTGTGCAGCAGCGCTGACGCGCCTGCCGTGCTGTTGACCGTAATCATCCCGGCAATGTGCGAGAGCAGCGTCGGCATGTGCCCCCTTTCCAGGAAGTCGACCCGGTCGGCCACGTCATACTGCCTGGCGAGTGCATGGGTGATGCGCTGGTAGTTCACCAGGCCAGGGGTCAGCGGATGGTTCTTCACCAGCAGTCGTGCGGCGCTCGGCGCCGAGGCGGCGAACGAGGCGATCACATGGTTGATGACGTCAAACATGTTGGCGAAGGGCGAGTGGTCCTTGATCTGGGCATCGCTGTCCAGTTGCAGCGGCAACAGGAAGGTCGGATGCCGCTCGCGAGCGACTTCGGCCACCCGTGCGTCGTCGCGACGCGCGGCAAACAGCAGGCGTATGCCCTGACGGACGAAGCCGGCATATTCCGTGGCCGCACTGTACGGCGCATGGGTGCGGTAGTGGGGGAAGCACAGTGTGTTCAGTGCGCCACCGCTGTGGTAGAGCACGTCATGGGCGGCACGGGCGACGAACGACAGTTTGAACGGGTTGCCATTGTCATAGCGCGCAATGTGCTGGCCGACGTCGCGGTACCAGTCCGGGTCCCGTGGCAGGCGCGAGTTGTTGTTCACGCCGTCGCGTTCCAGGGTGACCCAGTAAGGGCGGAAATAACCTTCCTCGAACACATGCACACGAATGCCCTGCAGCCGGGCCAGGGTCACCGCCGGGCGATGCACGGGGCGACAGTCTCCGAACAGCACCAGGTCGGTGACCTGGTGGTCGTGGAAATACTGGCTGTAGAACGCCTCCAGTTCCTGCGGGCGCGCCGAATAGACGCTACGCGAACCGGTGCTGTACAGCAGGTCGCCGACGTTGAAGCTGATGCTGTGCACGCGCTGGTCGATCGCCCGCAGGGCTTTGGCCAACCGGGCGAAAAACGGCGAGCTGACACCCTGCAAAAACAGAAAGCTGTTGCGCGGATGAGGCGCAGGAGGGCGATCCGGTGCCCGCGCCTTCAGCTTCTCAGGCGTCTCATGCCCAACAAACTGCTCAAGCGCTGTTTCAAGTCCTGCCATCGGGATGTTGCTCCTGGCTGCGGTAACGCGTGCCAATTCTGTAATTCGTAGAGAGTCTGTTCAGCGGTGGTGAAACGGTTGGTGATGCGGCTGACATACGTGGGGTACAACAGCAACGTGCCCGCCACCAGTTCATCCAGGCTCAGTCGGCGCCTGCGCCTGGCTTGCACGTCGGGGTGCAAGTCGACATCCCGGGTCAGCCCCCAGCCGGCATAGAACGGCTGGCCATAGGTGGTGACCGGAACACCGCGCAGCAAGGCTTCGAAGCCGGACTGGGAGGTCAGCACGTGCACCTCGTCCACGGTTTCGAGCAATTGCTGCAAGGGCGTATTGCCGATGACCTCGTCGCACCAGTGCACCGTCTGTGCTTCGTCGTCGCCTCGGGCACGGGTACCAGCGAGCACTTCAGGGTGCGGCTTGTACAGCACCCACGCCTCGGGGTTGCGCTCGCGCACCGCCTGCAGCAGTTGCAAGTTGCTGCGGATGCGATGGGCGCCGAAGCGGATCGAGGCATCGCCTTCCACCTGACCGGTCACCAGGATCACCCGTTGTGCCTGGGGCGGTCGCTGCCAGGCGTTGCCAGGCAAGTTGTATTTGGTCAACCCTGCGCGGCAAATGGCTTCGCGCAGATCTTGGGCGCGGGTCAGCAGCTCGGCATCAAAGCGCTGATCCAGCAAGATGCGCTCAAGGCGCGAGCTGCGCGTGGCGTCGTAATAGATGCCCAGGTCGTCGACGACCCAGGACAGCGGGCGGGCCTTGCCGGCGCCGAGGCCAACCGAACGCAGGAACCCGTCCTCGACCCGGCTGACCGGTTGCGGGTGCTCCCTGAGGTCAGTGTCGTGCTTGCAGCCCCAGGACACGGTAGCCAGGCGTGGGTCCAGCGGTTGTTCGGGTTTGACGAAGCGAATCTCGCAGCCGTTGAAAAACAGCTTCACCAGCGGCTCTTTCCAGCGGCTGAAACCGAGCATCTGGATGGCCGCCGGCAGCGCACTGCGATGACGGCGTTGCAGGCCGAGCCAGTTGATCAACACTTCCGGGGTGCATGGCTGACCGGTTTCGGGGCTGACATAACGTGGGTAGCGCACCAGGCTGGCGTGTACCAGTTGGGCAAGGCTCACCGGCTGGCGCCGTGACGGTGCCGGCAGGCGGTCATCCGTCAGCCCCCAGCCGGCATAGAACGGCATGCCCCAGGTGTGCACGGGCACATTCCACAACAGCGCATCGAAGCCCAGTTGCGAGGTCATCACGTACACGGCCCGCAAGCGCGGCAGCAGCTCGGCCGGGTGGACATTGCGCGCCAGCACCTGGACCCGTGGCTGGTCAGCCAGCGCCGCCAGGTCGAAATGCCCGCGCTTGCGGCCGGCGACCACGTCCGGATGCACCTTGAGCAGGATCGTGCTGGCGGGATAGCGCGCCAGGGCCGCCTCGAGCATCGCCCTGAAGTCGGCGGGGTCGGCGCCCTGCAGCGAGGCATCGGCGAAGGTCTGGTCGGCCACCAGCACACAGTCGGCGGGCAGGTCGGGGTATTCGATGCGGGCGTCGTTGTACTTGGACACCCGCTGTTGTTGCCACAACTGTTGCAGCGCCGTGGCACGCAGGGTGTCGGCATCGTTCAGGGGGAGGGCAATCAACTGCTCCAGGCGCGAAGGCGCGCTGGCATCGTAGTACACGCCGATGTCATCGACGATCAACGACAGCGGTGGCTCGTCAGCGCCCAGACCCACGGAACGCAGGAAGCCGTCTTCCAGTGTGAGGATGGGTCGATTGGCTTTCGTTGCTTTGGCGATGATGTTGAGTGCGCTAGGTTTGCGTCCCCAAGCCATAAGGTAGTCCGCTCTACCGACTGCGCGCACGCCGCCATGCTGCAGGACGTAATCGGGCAGCAGCGAGGGCAGCGTGGCAATGCGTTGAGCACCCTTGGAGAGGATCAACAAGCGCGGGCGATGAGAAACGTCATCCATAAACGTGGAACGGAAATCCATTAGAGTGAGCGATTGCGCAGGGCAATGACGATGAAAAAGCCATTGCCCCTGAATAATATCGCGCGAATGTTAATACAATTTAACAGATGGAGAGCGGACTTTTGGATATGTATGTAGGGGATTTCTGAAAAGTGTCCGCTATCACCCTCGATGACATCCTTTCGCCAGGCTCAGAGCAAACTGAGCAAGTAGTCGTACTTCTGCCGCAGCACCGGCATGCGCTGTGTTTCCTGGTACTCGGCAATGGTCTCCGGGCGCAGGCAGTGGAAGAGTGCATTGAGCAGGAACATGTACTGCAAGTTGCGCAGCGCTTCCCCTGTGTCGAAGCCGGCAGGCAGGGCCTCGCGGTAGGCGTCCAGGAACTGCTGCCGGGCCGTGAGGAACACCGGCATGTCTTTGCGCCGGAACAAGGCCCCCAGATAGGCCCCGCCATCGAACCCCACACGCCCGACCTTGACCTCGCTCCAGTCGATCAACTGCAGTTGGTCGTTGTCGATGAACAGGTTTTTGCGCAGATAATCCATGTGGCTGATGCAGCGGGGGCTGCGGCGCGCGGCCCGGCCCAGTCGCGCCAGCAGCGGCTCGAAGGCCTTGAACGAGTCGGCCAGGCCGATGAATCGCTCATCGTTTCGGGCCAGGCGTTCGAGTTCGGGCAGGCAACGGGCGAAGTTGAAGCGCGGGCGCAGCAGGAACCAGGGGCGAAAGAAGTCCATGCTCCAGAACAACGGGGCCTTGTGCCATGGCTGCTGGCTCAGATAGCGATGGCTGAGGCTTTCCAGTTCGGCGATGCCGAGCGCCAATTGCTTGGCAATGGCCTGCATGCGCGGCGGTTTACCACGCACGAAGCCGGTGAAAATCAGACTTTCCCAAGGGGTTTCAATGACGCCCAGGCAGTCGGGGTAATGAAAGTGCTCACTGCCGCTGAGCATGTCCCGGGCCCGATAGAAGCGGGCCTCCTGGCTGCCGATGAACGCCACTTTGCGAATCGACTTTTCCACCAGCTCCAGGTCCTGGCCCGTGCAGGGGTCGACCAGTCGATGATGGCGCACGTAATTGACGAAAGAGGCGTTGGAGGCCAGGTCTTGGCTGATGATGGTCACCGGGCGCTCGCCCCAGTGAGGGTGCAGGGTGCGTAAATGGTGTTCCAGGTGACCGTGTTGCCAGCGGTAGAGCGTTCTGCAGCCTTGCAGGGGGTGTAGATCCAGGTTCATAGCTTCAACTTAGGCAAACGCCATATGTCCGATTTGTAGCGGTTTTGGTAACAATATGCTGCGGGATACAGAACGCAGGCACAACGAAAAGTTTGCTGAAATGGCTGTTGCAGTGGCTCGGGCCGGTATTTAAAGCGTTTTAATTGCTTGTCCGGCAGCAATGGGACTTTGCTAAATGTTGCAAAAACCCTAAAATTGGCCGTTCAACGCCACGTTGTTTTCAGGGACGAAAGTCAAAACATGAATCACCTCGCTATCGCTAAAGAAGCCCTTATTGCCCAGGCGCAGGCTGTCACTCAGTTGGCCAGCCGCCTGGATGGTGAATTCCAGAATGCCGTCGAGCTCATCCTCGGCTGCAAAGGCCGCACCGTCGTGTGTGGCATGGGCAAATCCGGCCTGATCGGGAAAAAGATGGTCGCGACCTTCGCCTCCACCGGCACCCCGAGTTTCTTCCTGCACCCGGCGGAAGCCTTTCACGGCGACCTGGGCATGCTCAAGTCCATCGACGTACTGATCCTGATCAGCTACAGCGGCGAAACCGATGAACTGATCAAGCTGATCCCGAGCCTGAAGTCCTTTGGCAACAAAATCATCGCCATGACCGGTAACGGCAAGTCGACCCTGGCCAAGCACGCGGATATCTGGCTGGACATCTCCGTCGAGCGCGAAGTGTGCCCGAATAACCTGGCCCCTACCACGTCGACCCTGGCGACCATGGCCATGGGCGATGCCCTGGCCGTGGCATTGATCGACGCCATTCAGTTCAAGGCCATGGACTTTGCCCGTTACCACCCCGGCGGTAGCCTGGGCCGTAAACTGCTGACCCGCGTCAGCGACGTCATGCATTCGCCGGCACCGATCGTCACCCCGGCCACCAGCTTCCACGACTGCCTGCTGGTCATGACTCAAAGCCGCATGGGGCTGACCGTGGTCATGGACGGCAATATGCTGGTCGGTATCGTCACCGACGGCGACCTGCGCCGCGCGCTGCTGGAAAACGAAGGCGTGATCCACACCACCGTGGCCCACTTCATGACCGCCAACCCGCACACCATCAAGGCAGACGCGCAGTTGTCGGAAGCCGAAGCCTACATGCTCGACAACAAGATCCGTGCCCTGGCCGTCACCAACCACGACAACGCTGTCGTGGGTGTGGTTGAGATCTTCGACTGATACCGCTGAACCCCAAGGCTTTGATCGTTCCCGCGCTCCCGCGTGGGAATGCAGCCAGGGATGCTCCGCGTCCCATCAACGGCCCAACGCCAAACGCTGAACTGTACCAACGATAACGGGGCCCGACATCGGCCCCGTTATCCTCAACAGCGAACAGTCCTAGCGCTTACTGCGCCATCTTCGCCATCACCTGCGCATAACCTGCCGCAGTGCCCAATACCGCCTCCTTGCCCTGAGCAAACAGGATGGCGTCCGCCACTTCGCGAAACGCACCGGTACCGCCCGCAGCATTCAGCTCATGGGTGGCCGCCGCTTTCACGTACACCGGTGCATCCGCCACGGCAAACGACAGCGCGCACGCGGCGAACGCCGGCAGGTCGATACAGTCGTCGCCGATGCATGCCGTTTGTGCGGCGCTGACACCGGCTTCGGCCATCAACTGGTTGCAGGCCGCCAGCTTGTCCTTCACGCCGAATTGGCAGAGGGTAATGCCCAGATCGGCCACGCGCTTGCGCAGGGTGGCCGAATCGCGACCCGACAGCACCGCTACTCGCACACCGTTTTCTTCCAGCAGGCGCATGCCCATGCCGTCACGCACGTGGAAGCGCTTCAGGCATTCGCCAGTGGCATCGTAATAGATGCCACCGTCGGTGAGCACGCCGTCCACATCGGTGATCACCAGGCGGATGTCATTCAGCGTCGGCCGTGGGGCAGGGGGCTGGCCGCTCATCAGTGCGCGCACTTGCTCCAGGCACTCTGGCGTGTCCACGCCTGGGCCGGTCGGCTCCACCAGGTACGCTCGAATGCAGTAGCCCGCGGCCATCAGCCGCAGTTGCTCCAGCTTCTCGGCGTGTTCCAGCATCGGCTGCGGCAGGCTGCTGTAGTCGGCCAGCACGTCGCGACGATAGCCGTACACACCGACGTGCTTAAGGTAGTGAGCGACTTCGCCGTCCCGTGGGTACGGGATCGGCGAGCGGCTGAAGTACAGCGCGTTGCCGTTATTGGCCAGCACCACTTTCACGGTGTTGGGGTTGCCGGCTTCGTGTGCTTCGATCGGGTGGCACAGGGTGCCGACCTTCACGCTCGCATCGGCGAGCATGCCGGCAGCAAGCGCCTCGATGTCCGCCGGACGCACCAACGGCTCATCACCTTGCAGGTTGATGTAGATGTCTGCCTCGACCTGGGCCATGACTTCGGCCAAGCGGTCGGTGCCGGACGGGTGATCCGGCGAGGTCATCACGCACTCACCGCCAAACGCGCGCACCGCTTGCGCGACGCGTTCGTCGTCGGTGGCCACCACGACCACCTGGGTATTAGCAACTTGCAGGGCGCGCTCGTAGACGTGCTGCACCATCGGCTTGCCGGCAATGTCGGCCAGCGGCTTGCCTGGCAGGCGAGTCGAGCCATAGCGGGCCGGAATGACAATCGCGACCCGTTGTTCTGTACGTGCCATGTTCAGAATCCTTGCTTCAAGAGGCGCTGCTTCAGGCAATGTTCAGGGGGGCGAACGACTTGACCAGGTCATCCAGTGCCTTGATCTGCGCCAGGAACGGCTCCAGTTGATCAAGCGGCAGGGCGCTCGGGCCGTCGCACTTGGCCTGGTCCGGGTTCGGGTGCGCTTCCAGGAACAGACCGGCCAGGCCAACGCCCATGCCGGCACGAGCCAGCTCGACGACCTGGTCGCGACGACCGCCGGAAGCGGCGCCCGACGGATCGCGCTGCTGCAGGGCGTGGGTCACGTCGAAAATGATCGGCAGGTTCTCGCACGTACGCTTCATCACGCCAAAGCCCAGCATGTCCACTACTAGGTTGTCATAACCCAGGCAGGTGCCACGGTCGCACAGGATCAACTGGTCGTTACCGGCTTCCTTGAACTTGTGCACGATGTTCTGCACTTGCGATGGGCTGAGGAACTGAGGCTTCTTGATGTTCACCGGCTTGCCGGTCTTGGCCAGGGCCATCACCAGGTCAGTCTGGCGCGCCAGGAACGCAGGCAGTTGCAGTACGTCGACCACTTCGGCAACGGGCGCCGCCTGATAAATCTCGTGCACGTCGGTAATCACCGGAACACCGAACTCAGCCTTCACCGCTTCGAAAATCCGTAGGCCTTCTTCCATGCCAGGTCCGCGATAGGAGTGAATGGACGAACGGTTGGCCTTGTCGAAGCTCGCCTTGAACACATAAGGAATGCCCAGCTTTTCGGTGACACGCACGTACTCGGCGCACGCGGTCAGGGCTAGGTCCAGCGATTCGAGGACGTTGACACCGCCGAAGAGAACGAAGGGGGCGTTGTTGGAGCATTCGATAGTTGGGGTGATTTTGATCATTTTTTTTACTCGGAGAAACCCATAGGAAAATAGCCAATGGTTAGGCAGGCATTCTTAATCTGAACGACTTTGCTTTTTCCATCGGCAGCTAGATTGAACCTTACGAAGATACGGTCCTTATGGTTATGGTTTACAGACGTGAATTGCTCGAATACAACAAGCCTCTTCCACTTTCCTGCGGCGCTCTTATCTGAGTTCTTATGGTGATAACCAGAATCTCCGACTCCGCCGAGAGTGAGTGAAATCTCACCCTCGGTTGTAAATACGTCAGCAGTAAATGTCAAAAACTGGCCGCGGATGTTTTTGGTTTCCACCGACTCGGGTATGCTGGAGTTGATGTAAATGTTCTTGTTTCTTGCTTCGCTGATATGTATTTCACAGAAGTTGTGGTTGCCGTTTATGGTTACTGGGGAGGCCAGTTCATTTCTAATCCACCAGTAATCATTGAAGAATGAATTGTTGTTTGAAGCGTTGAAATTTCCGTTTGTGGCAAAGTCATTGCAGGAAATCAGATTGTCGGAGGCGTTGTAGGGCAAACTTGTTAGGCGCCACTTTTCACCATCGAAATAGCAAATTGCACCGGAAAGTGTATTGTTGTGATAAAAGCCAATGTTTCCGAAAAGGATATTGGAGCCGGCCGCCTCATGGTTGTACCGGTCTTGCCAGAGGATGCCTTTTTTTGGGGGTGTCAGAGATCTAAAAGGATCGTCTATTGATAGAAGATTCCTTTCAGATCTCAATGACTTTTTTGTGTTTTTTGCTTCTGCGGTTAAGCTTTCGACTGTCGATGAAAGATCAAGGTTTTTTCGAAATATAGAGAGTAACTCCATAACATCATAGACGTACTCGATGTTCTTTCCGAAATAAAGTACATGGGAGTCAACGTCAACAGTTTGGATAATGAGCTTTTTGTTGTCAGGCTTGGTGTTGATAAGTAGATTGGCATTGATCGTATCTATATCGTCATGCCCATGTATGATGTAGATGGCTGAGTCTTTCCAGATTGCTCCGGCAATCTTTTCGATATTTATATGGTTTCCGTTTAAGTCATTGATGTGTTCAATGAGTTCTGGCCACGCATAGTCTTTGGTGATGTTTAGATTTATTTGAGGGTTGGATGCAATCGCATTGAGGTTAAGCTTCAATGCATGAAGGATTGCGCCATATCCCGACATTGATGAGCCAAAAAGAAAGACGTTCTTGTTGTCGTAGTTTTTTGAGTAGTTGTAAATAACTCTTTCGAAGGATTCGCCATTGTCTTCGTCGAGATACCAAGAATTCTTTGGATCGGTTATGAATAACAGATCGCAGGTCTGCTTTTCTAGGAATGACCGGAGCGCCATGTATTTTTCGCCATGGTTGTGCGCGCTCATGACAATCAATAGTCTTTCTGAATATTTTTTTCGGTTTAGACGTACAAAAAGAGTTCTCTTCCCTGAGACAATTGATTCGTTGCGTTCGATGATTTCTACAAGGTCGAGCGTGGCAGTCACATTCAGTTCTCTTGTTTGATGTGGAGGTAGATACACTCTGTATATTGAGGTGTATCTAACTCCACTTGGTTTATGCTTTATTTATTTCTAGAAAAGCGCATTTTTTTTGGAAAAAAAACATGTAGCCAACGAATTCGCTTGTTTTTCGAGTCCGAAAAGAACTTTTTTGGAGTATTGCGAAATTTTTGCCATTTTTTTTTCGATCTTTCAATCGCTTCTACTTTTTCTTCTTCTATTTTTGCTTGTGCGATGCGTTTTCCATGATCTTCGGAATCGGTTTCGATTGCTTTATTTTGGGGGGCTGTGCTTGGTTTTTCAACCTGGGCGGGTTGCTGTGGCTTGGGGGCTGCCGTTCCTGCGGGAGCGGGAGCGGTTGCTGGTTTAGCGGGGGCAGTTGTTTTCGCAGGAACAGCTGCTTTGGCAGGAACAGCTGCTTTGGCAGGTGCAGTTGCTTTTACCGCCGGGACCGGTTTGGCAGCAGGTGCAACCGGTTTTGCTGGTGCGACAGGAGTGGCTCCTGGCACGCTCGGTTTTAAAAGAGTGACATGTGAAGGCAACTGGAATATGTTTTTCAGTTGGGCCTTTCCGGAAGGGAAAGCAGAAACCAAAGAGTACTGAAGCGTCCGAAGCAAAAAGTTTTCGTAGCTGCGGTATGCTTCTATTCCAAGGTGGCTCGGTACCTTGCCAGAGTTTAGATCTTTAATGAAAAGATCAATTTCGTCAGCATTGTAGTCCGAAGTGAAACCTTTTTTCCCGTAAAAGGCGTTGCCGAATTGTATGGGCTGGTAGCCCTCAAATGCTGCCTCGATTAAAGCCTGAGAGTTTATTCCGGCAATAAAGTCAACTTGTTTGAATAGTGACTTTATGTTGAAGTCTTCAATAAATATTAGTCGGTCGTTTGCGCTCGTGATGCTGGGGGAGGCGCTGAATTTTTTGCAGAGTGTATTCAGTGTCAGAGGTGCAGTGATGTTTTTCTTTTTTCGTTCCCAAGGGTGGGATTTAAAAATTATATTCAACTCAGTGTTGGCAAGAAGCTTTTCTATGAGTTTTGTATAGAAAGAGATACTATTTAGACCGGTGCCATTGTGTTCAAGGACCGAGAAATCATTCAGTACTTGGCCAGTGATAAGGATCGTTGGTTTTTTGTTTTTGAAAAGTTTAGCCTTGGATTCACTTGGTTGGCTTACATTTTTGTTTTTTGCTGAGATGACTTTGTTGATCGCTTTGTTGCGCTCGCGGTCTCGTTCGTCAGCCGAAATTTTTGGTTCTAAGGATTTGAAATAGGCCAGGTGCTTGATGTTTGAGTTGTTTGCGATGGGTTCGTATTTTTCTTCAATATAGTTGTCATTTCCAGTGAAGAAACTTTCGAGTACGAATGCACGTGCAGTATGCGTGCGGGTGAACTCAAGTAATGCCCGTGCATATGTCAAACTGCCAGAGAACACCAGCGCAAATTTTGGATTATGCTTTCTAAGCGAGCCTGACCAAAAATTGACCCAATGAATAGCTGCGGCCATATTCCACAGTACTATTTCACGATGATTTTCTAGCAATAAGCTGAGCAGTGCTTTTGCGTCTTTTGGTAGTTCCTTGTCTTGGAACTCATCAAAGGTTATTGCGAGGCATAGAATTTCCGCTCGAGATACTTTGAAAATATTGATTTCTAGTACGCTGTACTCGAACAGTTGAGCAGCAGAAAGATTTTTTATAAGGTTGTAATTTTCGGTTAGCTTTTCCTTGAAAGGAGTGTAGTCGCCGAAGGCGCTCATCCATTCGTGGTAGTCGTTGTTCGTAATTACGGTCGCTTTTGCGTCTACAAAATAGTCGAACAGACTGCGAAAGTTTCTGGTGTGAATGTGTACCGGGTCCGCGATAAGAAACTTGCTCATGCAATTGCATCCAATGCTTTATTGATTGATACCTGATTTCCCTTCAGAAGCTTGAGGTGTTGCTTCATGTTCATGAGAATGGAGTCTTGCCACGTAATAAGGTTCTGGCTAGGTGATTGGCAGGAATGAAACATTCTCGAATAAGCATTGCCTTCATTGCTGGCCAGGCTATTGATGGTGTTGGCGTCAGTGGCGGGGTCCATCGTTAGATAAATGCCGTGGCGCCCATTCTCGATAAGATCCGGCACCATCCCTATTGGATTCGAGAGCACAGGGACGCCCATCGCTGCGGCCTCGGGGATGTTGGCGGGACCACCTTCAAAATAACTCGTCATCAAGAGTGCATCGATACTGCGGTAGGCATCGATCAGGGTCGGGTAAGGGAGTCTTTCGTATACTTCGGTTTCGAATCCGAGACCTCTAAATACGCGACCTTCCTCGGCTCGACCATCACCTACCAGGAAAAATTCGATGAGTGAAGGGTCTAGGCGTTTGGCAAGCTCAAACAAAAATGCCTCTCCCTTGACCTTTCTTCCATATCTTTTCGATACGATGGCAAGCGTGAACTTTTCTCGTCTGATGCGTCCCTTCGCGCGTGCGCCATCAATAAGGTGATGGTTGTATCCGTGAGGAACAACGCAGGTGTGGTAGATGCCACACTCGGCTAGTTTTTTTTGCTGCAGGGTATTCAAGCAAATAACCATATCTGCTTCACGGTACCGATCAAGAAATGCGTTGAGCGACAGCCATCCATCAGGGTCGTTTAGATCGTGGTGAACAGTAACGACGCACGGAGATATTAGCTTATCCTCTAGGTGAGGGCGGTGGTAATGTCTAACGTGTGCGCCTATAACAGGCTTTTCGCTAACGATTTGCTCGGCGAATCCTTCGGTATAGCGAGAAAAATAACTAAATATATCGTCGAAGATCCCGCTATGAACGTTGTTGGATGTGACGTGGTTTATGATGATGGTCATGTCGAGTTTTCAACCCTGAAAATTCGTGATGTTTAAGATTTAACGCTGGGTGTCAGACGTCTATTTAACAGGGCGGGCTAATCAGAAGGAGTCCTACGGATTGCCCGTTGTTGGCTTCGTCTTATTTGTAAACGCCTACGGCACGTCCTAGCACCATGGTCTGTACGACTGGCGAGATAACTTTTTGCCACTCGTACACTGCTGCGTTAGTTACGTAGATCGTGTCATCCGGTTTAATTACGATTTGACGTGCGTAAAAAATCGCCGCTGGATCGCGCATGTCCAGGCGAAGAACTGTTGGTTTTGGATTGGCACCTTCCCCCATGCGGAACACGAAGACTCCTTCCGGATTCGCGCTGGCTTCTCGCAGGCCACCGACGCTACCCAGCGCATCCAGCAGGCTGGTGTTCTGTGCTGGCAAGTCTTTCAGGCCTGGTTCGGCTACGGCGCCCATGGCTACGAAGCGTTGCCGTGCACGGTCCAGTACCACTTCCGAGTTCGGGCGCAGCACCATGTTGTTGCCGGCCAGTACGTCTTCATAGTTGAACTGCTGAACCTGACTGCCGGTACGCACGGTGACGTTTACCAGGTGAGGCTCCATCACGGGGCCACCGGCCTGGTTGACCGCGTCGAGCAGGGTCAGCGGGCCTTGCAGGGTGCTGAAGCGGCCAGGGGACTTGACCGCGCCGGCCACCAGTACCGAGCCCGACAGGTCGCCGACCAGTTCGACGTGGGTCTGCACGTCGGTGGTCACGCCTTTGAGCTGCTTACGGATCATGTTCTCAACCTGGTTGAGGGTCATGCCGGCGACGAACTGACGGCCCACATAGGGCAGGGAGATCATGCCCTGGTCGTCGATGCGGGTCTTGAGCTGGGTACCGCCGGTGGACAGTGGCGCGAACAGGGCCGAGCCTTCCGGTGCGTTGTCGGTGATCAGCACGCTGAGGGTGTCACCGGCCATCAGGCGCGCCGAAGGGGCGACCGGCTTGGCGATGCTCGACTGCACTGTACGCTCGGCACCGCGCATGTAAGGCGCGATGGTGTTGGCGTTGATCTCGACCAGGTTGTACGACTCGTTCTTGGTTTCGATATCGCCCTTGTACGGTCCGGCGCCCGACAGCGTGCCGCCGCATCCGGCCAGGCCCAGGGTTGCCAGGGCCAGCGCCGCCAGTTTCAGGTTGAACTTAGGGGAGACAGCAGGGGATTTAATCACGATGATCCTCGATCGAAGCCAGGATGAAGCGGGTTATGCCGTACAGCATGAGCAGGCCAAGCAGGATGGTTGCCAGGTTGTACAAACGCTCTGGGTACAGGGCCAGTTGCGGGGTGTTCGGGCTGACCACGGTGACCAGGGTGCGGATCTTTTTGCTGGCCTCGATACGGGCGTTGTCGAGGGCGGCGACGGCTGTCTTGTAGCTTTCTTCGGCGATGCCGGCGTCCAGGGTCAGTTGCTGGAAGCGCGAGGCGACCACGTTCAACTGGGAGCCATCGGGCGAGGAGACCAATAGGCGTTTTTCCTTGGCCAGTTGCTGGGTGATGGCGGTGACTTTCTGCTTTTGCTGTCTGACCTGAGGCGAGTCGGCCCGCAGCTTGAACAGCATTTCGGTGAGCACCGCCTGCTCCTTGGTGTACTGGCCTTCCAGGTCGGCAATGATGGTGGCGCGGCTCTGTGCGGTGTTGCCGCCGTCCAGTACCTTGTTGTCATTCTGGAAGTCGAGCAGTTCGGTCTTGCGCTCGGCGTAGTTGGTCCGCACCGTTTCCAGCTCGCTTCGGGCGAAGGCCATTTGCTCGCGGGCAATGCTGTGGCTGACTTCGTTGACGAAGTGTTCGCTGGCCTGAAGGATGGTGCGCAGCATCTGCTCCGACAGTTCAGGGGTGAAGGCTTGCACCTCGACCCGTAGCAGACCGGTGGTTTCGTCGTAGTGAGCCGAGACCATGCGCTGGTAGTACTTGAGCAGGTCTTCGCGTTCGGCGTTCTGGTCCAGCCAGAAGAAGATGTCGCGGCGCTGGGCGGAATATTGCTCGACCCAGTGCAGGCGCTCTTCCAGCAGCAGCATCATGTCCATGGACACGATGTACTCGCGCAGGTAGAGGGTCTCTTCCCGGGAGGCCGGGTTGGTGCCGGTCAGCAGGGTGGCCAGCCCGGGCACCGCGGCGCTCTGGTTGCCGCCATCCTGGCGGACGACCACCTGGGCGGAGCTGACGTAACGGTCGATGGCGAACATGCCGTAGTAGATGGCCGCCAGGGCCAGTGGCAGGACCACCAGGCCGATTGCCAGGCGCCAGCCCTTGAGTTTACCCGTACTGCTCATATGTGATGCATCCTTGAAGTGGAACGGTGCTGCGATATAAGGGGGGGTGATCAGGTGTTGTAGGCCTTGATGCCTTCGGCGACGTCTTCGTAGATCTGAATGCCGCCATCGCGTACCAGCAGGACTATGTCGCAGAGCTTTTCGACTTCAGGCATGGTGTGCGTGACCAGTACCACTTTCGATTGCTGCAGTTTTTGCTGGAACACTTCGGCGCATTTGCGCTTGAACTGCGCATCACCCACCGACATCACTTCGTCGATCAGGTAGTAGTCGAAGTCGAACGCCATGCTCAGGCCGAAGGCCACGCGTGAGCGCATGCCGGAGGAATAGGTCTTGATCGGCTCATCGATCCAGTCGCCGATTTCGGCGAAGTCCTGAACGTAGCGGACTTTCTCGCGCATGGCTTCGCCTTCGGCGCCGTAGACCCGGCAGACGAACTTGATGTTGTCGCGGCCGGTCATGCTGCCCTGAAAGCCACCTGACAGGCCGACTGGCCAGGAAATGCTCCGGTCGGTGACGATGGTGCCGGAGTCGGGGATGTCGGCGCCGCCGAGCAGGCGCATCAGGGTCGACTTGCCTGCGCCGTTGCGGCCGATCAGGCCAATGTTCTTGCCCGGTGGAATCGACAGCGACAGGTTGCGGAACACATACCGGCGCCCCTTTGGGGTCAGGTAGGACTTGGTGACATTCTTGAGTTCGAACACGTTGCCTGTCCTCAGCCGTTTTTCGTGGAAATGAGGTGCAGCCGGCGGGCGCGGTAGCTGCCCAGGGCAACGAACAGCAAGATCACCGTGAACGTGATCACGTAGGTTTCAGACACGCCATCGACCGGGGTGTAGTGAGGCAATACTTCGGCACGGATCAGTTCGACCAGATGCAAAAACGGGTTTAGCAGTAGCAGGGGCATCATGGCTTGTGGCAGATAGGATGCCGGCAAGAGCACGCCGGAAATGAAGTAGAGCGGGAAGAAGGCCATCCGGATGACCACCTTGAGACTGGGAAGGGCGTGGGTGATCAGGGCCAGCAGCATGCCCAGGCCAAAAGCAAACAGCAGACCGAGGGCTAATGTTGCCACCCATTGAAGCGGGCTGTGCACCGACATGTCGAAGCCGAACCAGGCGAAGCCGAACACCAAAATCGCGTAGACCGTGACGCTGATGCAGGCTTCTACCAGTACTCGGGCCACATAGGTGTCCAACGGTTTGATCTGCTTGTAAGCGAATAGAGAGCGATTTTCCCGAAGACTGTCCATCAGTCTCAGGGCGATGTTGCGGTAGAGCAGGAAGGGCGCCATCCCCACCAGTACAAACACCGGGTATTCAACGCCGGAGACGGTGCGGCCGCGAATCAGGGAGAACAGTACGGTAAAGATCAGCAGGTGGCAGATCGGCTCGATCAGGGTCCATACCGCGCCCATGCGACGGTCGCCGAAGCGCGCGCGGGCCTCGCGCAGCACCAGGGCAAAGATGACCGATTTTTGAATCTGGAAGGAGGAGCGAGGCTTCAAGATAGTTACCGCACAGCAAAGCAGCGTGCCTGGGCGCGCCGGTGAATTCATTTCAGGAAAAGCCCGTGTCCCGCGCAGTGTTTTGGGGGATTCAGGCAGCTTCCGTGCTCTAAGGGCGGGGAGATTAATCGCTGGGTGGTATTAGCGTCAAGGGAGAAGCATTCCCAATATCCTACATCCACCTAACTATTTTCTGCATGGAGGTATTACATTTGGAGCTAAAAATCATACGGAAGAGTCAGCTGCACATAAATGACAGAGTTAGGTGTTGAAATGACATGATATCATAATGATGTCATTTTGGGGTTTGGGTCGTTGCTGATTCATTATGTTGAAAGTGCGAGAGTATTGTTCGTTCTGAAAGCTGCTGGTCAGCAGGTTCATTGCTTACAACTGACTTGGAGAGTGGAGGCATTGTAACGATCTTGCTATGCAAGTCATTGATTTTGATGGGTATTTTCAGTCGAGCGGTTCAGGTTTCAGTAGATGATACGGGTTCGGCCGGGCGCATGCTCTTTCAGTTTGAACGGTATTGGTACGCCTGTACCGTTTACGCTTGGCGTGCGATGGCATGTGTTGCATTGTCGTATATCGCGCTGGCTCGTAACGGTCAGGCTTGATGATGCCACATCCTTGAAATCTGCTTCGCCATCGTGCGATTTGCATTCGACTTCAGTGCAGCATTCTGCCTTGATCAAGTAACGCACGAAGCGTGGCGTGGTACTCGTCGGTTTCTTGGCGTTCGTATTTTGACTGTGTAACTTTGGTCAAGTATTAAGTAATGCATCTGTATTGATCCAATTACATTCGTCATACCCGTTTGAGAGTGATGTCACATATGGCGGATTAAGGGGGGAGATGTGGGGGGTGAAGTTGGCCTCTGGAATGACCTGCTATTGATCTGTAAATACCGCTGGGGGTGTTTTGATGCGTCGCGTGCGCAGATCGGTTATCCATCTGCCATTGTTCACTGAGTGAGTGTGTCGGAACGAACGAAAAAGGGGCCAGCAAAAGACTGCCCCTTTTTCGATTAAAGGGAGCGTTGATTAACGCGCTTGCTCAGCTCCTGCGCGCTTTCCTTGCGTTCCGAGTAGCGGTCGACGAGGTCGGGGCGGTCGCGCAGCAGGAGGGTGAATTTCACCAGTTCCTCCATCACGTCGACGACGCGGTCGTAGAGAGCCGAGGGTTTCATGCGGTCCTGGTCGTCGAACTCCATGAAGGCCTTTGGCACGGAGGACTGGTTGGGGATGGTGAACATGCGCATCCAGCGCCCGAGCACGCGCAGTTGGTTGACGGTGTTGAACGACTGCGAGCCTCCTGAAACCTGCATCACGGCCAGGGTTTTGCCCTGGGTCGGGCGCACGGCGCCGAGGGCCAGCGGCACCCAGTCGATTTGTGCCTTGAACACGGCGGACATCGAGCCGTGGCGTTCTGGCGAGCACCACACCTGGCCTTCGGACCACTGCATCAGGGTCAGCAGTTCCTGGACTTTGGGGTGGTCGCTGGGCGCGTCATCCGGCAGGGGCAGGCCGGAGGGGTTGAAGATGCGGGTTTCGGCGCCGAAGTGCTCCAGCAGGCGCGCGGCTTCCTCCACCAGCAGGCGGCTGAACGAGCGTGGGCGGGTCGAGCCATAGAGCAGCAGGATGCGTGGCTTGGGGGTGTCGACAGCGGCGCGGTGCAGGGTATCGGACAGCAGGGCGTCGAGGTTAGGCAGGTGGTCGCTCACGGCGTGCTCCAGATCAGAGGGTGGCGATGCGCTCGAGTTCGCGCTGGAGTGCGGCGGTGTCGAGGCGGTCGAAGGGCAGTTGCAGGAAGGCGCGGCACCGGCTTTCGAGGGTGGCCAGTGTGGCGTTGAAGGCGGCGTTGATTTGGTCTTCGCTGCCGCTCGCCTCGGACAGGATGCCGCGGCAACGGTTGGCCGTGCACATGAACAGCACTGTCATGGGGTTCTCCGTTGGAAGCCGCTCATAGGTCGAGGGGTTTTACATATGGCTTATCGAATATACGGATTATCGAATATTTGGTAAAGCCCGGAGAGGGTTTTATGCAGGCGAGCGGTTGGTCGTTGAAACGAAAATGGGCGAGCTCAGGGTTGATGCCAGCCAGTTAAGGAGAGTGGGGCGCATTTGTAGGAGCGAGCGTGCTCGCGATGAACTCAAGGGCAGCGCGTTAAATCAGAAAAACACGCGTTATCGTTAACGTCCATCGCGAGCTCGCTCGCTCCTACAGGGGCGGCGTTCGCTTAACTGACCAGTATTAACCCTTAGGTCACCCTTTTTTCAAACTGGCAGGGAAGGGGCAGAAGGTCGGCCTTCTCGAAGCGTTAGAGCGCCAGCCCTTCCTGGATCACCGAGAGGAAGTTGTCTTCGTTGAGTGCCACCGGATCCGGTCGTGCTTGCCCGGTGCGGGCAAGGGTCTGGATCTGCCATTGGGCATCGCCGTGGTCGTTCTCGGTGCGGCGGATGTACAGGTCCCTGGTTTTGCCGAGAATATCGACCCGGCCCGTGCCGCCAATGATGAAGCGGGCAATGGGGTCGAGGGTGATGGTGTGGTGGTTACCCTCGATCTGCAGTTTGTCGATGGCATAGTTGAAGGTCTCGCCGGACGGCAGGCTTTCGAAGACGCGGGTGGGTACCCGGCGAATGTTCAGGCCGGCTTCGGTCAGCGGCTCCAGCCACGTCTCGAGCTGGTGGTACATTTCATAGACCTGTGTCGGCCAATGCTCAATCGCCAGGTCTGCGCAGGCCTGTGCGTCCGCACGGGTTTGCTGTTTTTGCTTCAGTTTTGTGGCGAGCTCATCTGCCTTACTCATACCGATTTCCTATCGTGCTGTAAGTGTGGTCGTTGTCACTTCAAGGTACTTCACCTGGAGGGGCGATTGCCAGTCACTCGCGCCGGGCGGATTTCGGTTCGGGAAGAATTTCTCTTGGACTTCAGCCGCCAGCCGTCACAATACGCCCACCCAAGTTCCGCCCTCAGGTGCGTTAATGAAAAAACTGTACACCCTGGTTGTGCTCTGTGTGCTGACGGCTGTCAGTGTGTTCATGAACCAGGCACCGCAATCCCGTCAGAGTCAGCCGCAGAATGCGTCAGTGGTGGGGGTGTTCGACTATTACGTGCTGGCGCTCTCCTGGTCGCCGACCTTTTGCCTGACCCGTCCGGAAAATGCCCAGTGCTCGGGGAAGGGCTATGGCTTTGTGCTCCATGGCCTGTGGCCGCAGTACGCTCAGGGCGGCTGGCCGCAGTCCTGCGAGCCGAAGGTGGGGTTGTCGCAAGCCGAGCGCGCGCGCGGCCTGACGCTGTTTGTGACGCCGGCACTGCTCAAGCATGAGTGGTCGAAGCACGGAACCTGCAGCGGCCTCGGGGCCATGGGTTACCTGGCGGCCGCGGACAAGGCGGTCGGCGCGGTGAAGATCCCCGATCAGTTGCAACCCTTCCACAAGGAGGTCTACTTCTCGGCGCAGGACATTGCGCAGATGTTCCGTCAGAGCAATCCCGGATTAGAAAAGGATGGCCTTGCGGTGATCTGTCGGGGGCCGGAGTTGTCGGAGGTGCGGGTGTGCATGGGCAAGGACTTGTCGTTCCAGGCCTGTGGCAAGGGGGTGAAAAACCAGTGTCGCGCGGGGGATATCCGGGTGCCACCGGTTCGCTAGAGCCGTTTTAACGTAAAACAGGGAAGCGCCCGGCAGCCGGCGCTTCCCTGTTTGCATTCAGGCCGCCTAAGCCTGTTCGACAGGCAAGCCCAGCGCCGCCAGGTCTTTGCGCAATTGCTCGGCACTGGTGAACTGGAGTGCCTTGAAGCCTTCCCGGCGCGCACCTTCGATGTTCGGGGCGTGGTCATCGATAAACACGGCATGGTGCCCTTCGAGCTGGTAGCGGGATTTCAGCAGCTGGAAGATCGCCGGGTCCGGCTTGATGATGCCTTCGGCGCCTGACACCAGGATGCCTTCGAACCGGTGCAGGAAGGCGAAGCGTTCCAGGGCGATGGGGAAGGTTTCGGCCGACCAGTTGGTCAGGGCCAGCAGGCGGATACCCTTGGCATGCAACTCCTCCAGAATCCGTACGCTGCCTTCCAGGACACCACCGAGGGTTTCTTCCCAGCGCTCGCGGTAGGCGCGAATCAGCGCTGATTGCGATGGGTGGCGAGCGATGGCTTCGGCGATCCCGGCTTCCCAGGATCGGCCGGCGTCCTGTTGTTCGTTCCAGGCGGGCGGGCAGACCTCGGACAGGAACGTCTCCATGGCCTGTACGTCATCGCCGAAGAGTTTGCGGTACAGGTTTCTCGGGTTCCAGCGGATCAGGACATTACCGAGGTCGAATACCACGGTGTCGATGGTTGCGGGGTGGTTCAATGCGCTCATGCTTTTCCTCCATTGATCGGCTTGGCGAGAACAAATGGGTGTCAGTGCGGGGAATGGTGGCGCTGTTGTCCTTTTGGCGGTTTTATCCTAACAGAGACGTTTCCGGTCGACGGTATTTGTACAACCATGACAAGCAGATGTGCAACAACGGTCAGCATGCACTGTGACAGCGTGACCATTTGCCCCTCGTCACCGCCGTAAGATAAGCTCCGCGCACCAGGAGGGCAGGGTCTTTGCTCATGCCATAGCCGTCAAGGATGATGCGTTTGCCTACTCCGATTCACGACCTTCATTACGCCAGCGGTGATCCACTCAAGCGCTTGCCCCTGCGCAAGGCTGCAGTGATTTTCATTGTCGGGGTCTGTTTGTGCCTGTGTGGCTTGCTCTACTTGCAACTGGAGCAGTCCCGGCAGCACGAACTGACCCAGGCTCGACTGGCCTCGGCGAACCTGACCCGGGCGATGGCGCAGCAGGCCCAGGATACGTTTCTGGCGGCCGACCTGGTGGTCACCAGTCTGGTCGACTGGATTTCGTCCGATGGTTTTGGCGCAGCACAATTCGGCCAGTTGCAGCGCACCTTTGCGCGTCGGGTGCAGGCCCTTGAACCGTTGCACGGGCTGTTTCTGTTCGACCGCGACGGGCAGTGGGTGGTGACTTCGTTCAACGATCTACCGCGGCGCAAGGGGGTGGCGGATCGTGACTACTTCAGGTTCCATCAGCAGAACCCGTCGCTGCAGGCCCATATCGGGCCGGCGGTTCGCAGTCGGCAGAACGGTGAGTGGATCATTCCGCTGTCGCGGCGCGTGAACGATCGGAACGGCGAGTTCCAGGGCGTGCTGTTGGCCGGGATCCGCATGGCGTATTTCGAGCGGTTTTTCAAAAGCTTCGACCTCGACGACAACGGCTCGATGTTTCTCGCGCTGTCGGACGGCACCTTGCTGGCCCGGCGTCCGTATGAGGAGCAGCGTATCGGCGAGTCGCTGGCCCAAGGAGAAATTTTCAGCCGGTACCTGCCGCAAGCGCCGTCCGGCAATGCGATGATTCGCTCGGTCCTGGATGATGTGGTGCGCTTGTATGGTTATCGCCAGTTGGACGCTTATCCGCTGGTGGTCTCGGCGGCCGTGCCCGAGGCGGCGATTCTTCGGGTGTGGTATGCCAATGCCGTGCAATCGAGTGTCATTGTCGCCTTGGTAGTGCTTGGCGTTGGTCTGTTCGGCTGGGTGTTTGTGCAGCAAGTGCGCAACGGCGAGCGTATCGAGGCGGACTTGCGCGCCGCACAGGAGCGCCTGGAAGTGATCGCCACCCACGACAGCCTGACCGGGTTGGCCAACCGGCGCTTGTTCGAGCGGGCGCTGGACATCGAGTTCTCCCGTGGCGCGCGGCAGCAACGCCCGTTGAGCCTGATCATGCTCGATATCGATTTCTTCAAGCGCTTCAACGACGCCTACGGGCACGTGGCGGGGGACCAGTGCCTGGCACAGGTGGCCGGTGTGGTGAAGCGCCATTGTCAGCGCAAGTCCGACCTGGCGGTGCGCTATGGCGGCGAAGAGTTTGCCGTGTTGCTGCCCGACACCGACATCAAGGGGGCGTTTGCCATTGCCGAGCGCATTCGCCTCGCTATCAAGGACATGCACATCATCCATTGCGGTGCGCCGTCGGGCTATCTGACGCTCAGTCTCGGCTGCTTTGCGTTCGTGCCCAGGGCCGGGGACAGTATTGAAGGGTTCATCGAGCGGGCAGATGCGGCGCTGTACCAGGCGAAGAACTTTGGCAGAAACCGCACCGTGGTGCTGTCGGTCGAAGCCGATTCGCCGGTCAAGGGGCGGGCAACGGTTACGGAGTGAGGTGTTTGTCCGGCGGTCACTCTTGCGGGTGGGTTCCGGGCTCTCAACTACAGTTGAACTGCGCCTCACGCTAACCCCCCTTCTTCATGGCACGGACGATCACCCTCATGTCGATACCCAATACATTCAAGACCGTTGCGCTGACGGTTGCCGCACTCTCCTGGCTACCTCTGTCGACGAATGCCACTGAAGCGATCACCGCCGAAGAGGCCCATGCCATTGGCCTTGACGCCTATGTGTATTTTTATCCGTTGTTGTCGATGGACATCACCCGCAAGCAGTTCACCAATATCGAGCCCGGCAAGGCGTTCGGCAAGGGCCCGATGAACATGTTCGTCAGCGTGCCGGAATACCCACCCGCCAATTTCAAGGGCGTGGTGCGCTCCAACTTCGACACCTTGTATTCGGTTGCCTGGCTGGACCTGACCAGGGAGCCGCAGGTGGTCGCTGCCCCGGACACCGACGGCCGCTTCTATTTGTTGCCGATGCTCGACATGTGGACCGATGTGTTCGCTTCACCGGGGTGGCGCACCACCGGGACCCGGGCTGGCCAGTTCCTGGTGACGCCACCGGGCTGGACCGGCACCGTACCCGCCGGGCTCACCCGGCTCCAGGCGCCCACCCCCTATGTCTGGGTGATAGGGCGGACCAAGACCGATGGCGCGGCAGACTATCCCGCCGTGCACAAGATCCAGGCCGGCTACACCGTGACACCGCTCTCGCGCCTGGGTAAGGCACCCGAGGCGGTCAGCGTGAAAATCGATCCGGCCGTCGACATGAAAACCCCGCCCAAGCTCCAGGTCGATTCGATGTCGGCAGCCAACTACTTCGCTTATGCCGCCGAGTTGCTCAAGCTGCATCCGCCCCACAGCACCGACCAGCCGATCATTGCGCAGATGCAACGCATCGGCATCGAGCCCGGCAAATCGTTCAACCTCGATGCGCTGGAGCCGGCCGTGAAGCAGGCGCTGCAAACCGTCCCGGCTGAAGGCCAGGCATTGATGAAGTGGAAAGTCGATACCCTGGCCCGGATCGACAACGGCTGGTCAATGAACACTGACACCATGGGGGTTTATGGCAACTACTACCTCAAGCGCGCCATCGTCTCGCAGGTCGGGCTGGGGGCTAACTTGCCGGAGGATGCGATCTATCCGCTGAACCTGGGGGACGACAAGGGGCAGCCCCTCGACGGTGCCAACCACTACGTGTTGCATTTCGACAAGGGCTCGGAGCCGCCGGTCAATGCGTTCTGGTCGATCACCCTGTATGACCCGGAAGGCTTCCAGGTTGGCAACGAACTCAACCGCTTTGCCGTCAGCAGCTGGATGCCGTTCAAGAAAAACGCCGATGGATCCCTGGATCTGTATTTCCAGCACGAAAACCCTGGCAAGGACGGCGAGGCCAACTGGTTGCCCGCACCCAAGGGCGCGTTCAACCTGACCATGCGCTTGTACGGGCCAAAACCCGAAGCGCTGAACGGCAAGTGGAATCCGCCAGCGGTGAAACGTCTGTAGTCAGGGCGTCGTTGTATCGAAGGCGGTGCGCAACAGGTCAATGGTCTGCTCGGTGGACATCCCGGGCGCTGGAGGCGGGTCGGGACGTTCACAAAATTCGCGCCACACGTACAGCGTGAGTTCCGCGCCATCGGTCAGGGTTTGCGGGCTTGGGGAGGCATAGGTCTCAAGCAGTCGATAGCGCTTATCCTGCCAGAACAGGGTTTCAACCCACTCGAAAACCGGGATGAAGTGAAAGTGGATCGGCTGTCCGGGGGTGTGCCCGTAACGACCGATGTACAGGCGTTTCGGTGCAAGGCAGGTCTCGACGATTTTCTGCGTTCGGGCCATCAGCACCCCCAGCTGCGCCAATGCTGCATCCGGCAACTCATGGAGTGCGTTGACGTTCGACCGTGCACCGAGCATGAGGTAACCCGGCAGTGCCGAGTTGATTCGGTGATTGACAATCCAGTGCTCGGTTTCGTGGACAATGAAGCGTGGGTCGATGTTCATGCTGAGGGCGTCACGTGTTTTTCAGGCGGGTTGATTGGTGAAATCAATTGTCGTTACTGCGGGAGGATACCGTATAACTTTCGCCCATCGGCAGGGCGCCGCGCTGTCGAGGTGCCCGGCGCGCATTCATGTCCAAGGAATCGCCCATGAACCTGACCCCGCTCAACGACATCGCTCTGTACCTGCAACGCCTGGGCTATACCGCACCACCTGCGCCCACCCTCGAAACGCTGCGTGCGTTGCAGCTGCGCCATACCAGCACCTTCGTGTTCGAAAACCTGTCGCCGCTGGCCCGGCTGTCTGTGCAGCTGGACCTTGAATCGATCCAGCGCAAGGTGTTGCACGAGGGGCGTGGGGGTTACTGCTACGAACTCAATAATCTCTTTATGACGCTGTTGCAGCACCTGGGGTACGAGGTGTGCGGCATCACCGGCCGTGTGGTGATGAACGCGCCTGAAGACGTCTGGGCGGCGCGTACCCATCGCCTGACCCTGTTGACCCTGGACGGGGTGCGCTACATCACCGATGTCGGCTTCGGCGGCATGGTACCCACCGCCCCCCTGTTGCTCGACACCGACGAAGAGCAAGCCACGCCCCACGAGCCCTATCGCATCACCCGGGAGGGCGACAGCTACACCTTGCGTGCCAAGGTCGCCGGAGAGTGGCGGGCGATGTACGTGTTTGACCTGCAGCGCCAGGGCGATATCGATTACGAGATTGGTAACTGGTATGTCTCGACCCATCCCCAATCCCCCTTCCTTCAGCGCTTGATGGCGGCGCGTACCGGGGAGGGCGTGCGCCGTACGCTGAACAACGGCAGTTTTGCCATCCATCATATGGGTGGTGCCAGTGAGCGACGGGAGATCAGCGATCCCGATGAGCTGATCGAGTTGCTGCGCAGTGAGTTCGAATTGCGGGTGCCCGAGCATCCGGCGCTCAAGGCGACGATCGCGGGGTTGATCAGCGCCTCGCAGTGAATGGCCCGGGAAAACCAAAAAAGCTGATCAATTGATCAGCTTTTTTTTCGACAGATGGTATCGCCTCACAGGCCCGTGCCAGAGGGCTTCAAAGGGCCAAAGCTGGACGCCTGTCCATAATGTGACTGACAAGTTGTATACAACTCTATGGACATTTGTTTGGACTCTTGAATACAGTGTGCGCATAACAAAAACCCAGGGAACCCCCCACGATGAAAACGCCCTCTGTTTCACACCAACGGCCCGAGGATGAAAACCTCGGGGTCGGCGCGAATATGGCTTACGGCCTGCAACACGTTCTGACCATGTATGGCGGTATCGTTGCGGTACCACTGATCATCGGCCAAGCGGCCGGGCTTTCTCCGGCAGACATTGGTCTGTTGATCGCGGCATCGTTGTTTGCAGGGGGGCTGGCAACGTTGCTGCAAACCCTGGGTTTACCGTTTTTCGGTTGTCAGTTGCCGCTGGTGCAGGGCGTGTCGTTCTCCGGTGTCGCGACCATGGTGGCGATTGTCAGCAGCGGCGGCGAGGGTGGTTTCCAGTCAATCCTGGGGGCGGTGATTGCCGCCTCGTTGATCGGGTTGCTGATCACCCCGGTGTTCTCGCGGATCACCAAGTTCTTCCCGCCCCTGGTCACCGGTATCGTGATCACCACCATCGGCCTGACGCTGATGCCGGTGGCCGCACGCTGGGCCATGGGGGGCAACAGTCACGCCGAAGACTTCGGCAGCATGGCGAACATCGGTCTGGCGGCCGTGACCCTGATGCTGGTATTGCTGCTGAGCAAGATCGGCAGCGCCACCATCTCTCGCTTGTCGATCCTGCTGGCCATGGTGATCGGTACATTGATCGCGGTATTCCTCGGCATGGCCGACTTCTCGAGCGTCAGCGAAGGGCCGATGTTCGGCTTCCCGACGCCCTTCCACTTCGGTATGCCGACCTTTCACTTCGCCGCGATCCTGTCGATGTGCATCGTGGTCATGGTGACACTGGTGGAAACCTCCGCGGACATCCTGGCGGTCGGTGAAATCATCGACACCAAGGTGGATTCCAAGCGCCTGGGCAACGGTCTGCGCGCCGACATGCTGTCGAGCATGATCGCGCCGATCTTCGGCTCTTTCACCCAAAGCGCTTTCGCCCAGAACGTCGGGCTGGTGGCGGTGACTGGGATCAAGAGCCGTTATGTGGTCGCCACCGGCGGCCTGTTCCTGGTGATCCTGGGTCTGCTGCCGTTCATGGGCCGGGTGATTGCCGCTGTGCCGACCTCCGTGCTCGGCGGCGCCGGCATCGTGTTGTTCGGGACCGTGGCGGCCAGCGGTATTCGTACCCTGTCCAAGGTCGACTACCGCAACAACGTGAACCTGATCATCGTCGCCACCTCCATTGGCTTCGGCATGATCCCGATCGCCGCACCGAGCTTCTACGATCACTTCCCAAGCTGGTTCGCGACCATCTTCCATTCCGGTATCAGTTCGTCGGCGATCATGGCGATCCTGTTGAACCTGGCGTTCAACCACTTCAAGACCGGCAACTCGGACCAGCAGTCGGTATTCGCCGCCGGCACCGAGCGCACCCTGCGCTTCCAGGACCTGGCCGCCCTGCGCGAAGGCGATTACTTCGCCGATGGCAAGCTGCACGACTGTGAGGGCAACGAAGTGCCGGTGGTGGTGGAGGATGATCATGGCCATGGCGCGCCAGGACAGCGTCCGGTGCATGCCAAAAGCAGTGAGCATGTCTGACGGTTGTCATGATTGAAAAAAGCCGATCTGCTGAGTCAGCAGATCGGCTTTTTTGTCTGTGCGGGCTGCGCTGTCCGGTACGTGCCTCGGCAAGCCGGCGACAGAGGGGCAGTCAGCCGGCTTTCTGTCAGGCACAAAAAAGCCCCTGGTCTTTCGATTCAGGGGCTTTTGGGTCTTGCTGTCTGGCTCCACGACCTGGACTCGAACCAGGGACCCAGTGATTAACAGTCACTTGCTCTACCAACTGAGCTATCGCGGAATGCGCCGTATGTTACTGATTAAAAAGAACAAGTCAAGCGTGAGTTGCTCGAATGGCAGATTTTTCGGGTGAGCGGTGCTGATTCAGAGGCGAGAAGGGGGGTATCAGCCATTGGCGGTTACCAGAATCGTGATGGAGGTCTACCATGCCCCTCCGGAAGTGGTTTCACGCGCTGCCGGCCCTCAGCCGAAAAGGTACGCGTCATGACTCATCAGCCACTGTTCACGTTTATCCTGCCGGGCGAGGTGTTCGCATGAGCATCGCCCAGATCAGCCTGCCCAAGGGCGTCGGCCCGCATGCCGAGAAACTCTTTGATGCAATCACTCAGGCTGGCACCGCTGAAGAACTGAACCGTGCGGGCGGCAAGGCTGAAGGTTTTGTACTGGGACTGGAAAGCACCAAGGCGATCAAAAGCCAGGTCGCCGAGTCGCTGTATGTGGCGTATGACGACGCCGCCAGTCAGCGCTCGAGCGAACTGGCGGGCTGATCGACCTTAACCTCCGAAGGTAACGGTGCCGAGCAGGAATTTGGCATACAGCGAGGTGGCCACCAGTTGCACCAGCCACAGGGCCAGACCGCCGAGAAACACCCCGGCCGCCACTTGCAGCACCAGGTTGTTGCCGCGCCTGGCCTGGGGGCGGGGGGTGAAGTGGTCCAGGTCATCGTCGCGGTCAGCGCGTAAATCGTCGTTCTTCATGGGATCTCTCGAAAGGGCGGGCCACTGGACCTTTTAGTCTAGTGATTTTCCGGGCGACAACGAAAAGGGGAAGCCAGACGGCTTCCCCTTTGCTTGTCGCGGGCGTGGTTTAGATCACCGCAACGATGGCCTTGGTCACCACGTCGATGTTGTTCTGGTTCAGCGCGGCAACGCAGATGCGGCCGGTGTCCAGGGCGTAGATGCCGAACTCGGTGCGCAGGCGGGTCACTTGTTCAACGGTCAGGCCGGAGTAGGAGAACATGCCACACTGGCGGCCGACGAAGCTGAAGTCGTGATCCGGGGCGTGCTTGGCCAGCAGGTCAACCATCTGCGTGCGCATGCCGCGAATGCGCAGGCGCATTTCGGCCAGTTCCTGTTCCCATTGTGCGCGCAGCTCAGGGCTGTTCAGCACGGCAGCCACGATCGCGGCGCCGTGGGTCGGCGGGTTGGAGTAGTTGGTGCGGATCACACGCTTGACTTGCGACAGGACACGCGCGCTTTCTTCTTTCGATTCGCTGACGATCGACAGCGCGCCCACGCGTTCGCCGTACAGCGAGAACGACTTGGAGAACGAGCTGGAGACGAAGAAGTTCAGGCCCGACTCGGCGAACAGGCGCACGGCGGCGGCGTCTTCGTCGATGCCGTCGCCAAAGCCCTGATAGGCCATGTCGAGGAACGGCACCAGGTTTTTCGCCTTGACCACGTCCAGCACGTTGTTCCAGTCCGCCGGGCTCAGGTCGACGCCGGTCGGGTTATGGCAGCAGGCGTGCAGCACGACGATGGAGCCGGCGGGCAGGGCGTTCAGGTCTTCCAGCAGGCCGGCGCGGTTCACATCGTGAGTGGCGGCGTCGTAGTAGCGATAGTTCTGCACCGGGAAACCAGCGGTTTCGAACAGTGCGCGGTGGTTTTCCCAGCTTGGGTCGCTGATGGCCACAACGGCGTTCGGCAGCAGTTGCTTGAGGAAGTCGGCACCGATTTTCAGCGCGCCGGTACCGCCGACGGACTGGGTGGTAACAACCCGGCCTGCGGCCAGCAGCGGCGACTCGGCACCAAACAGCAGCTTTTGTACGGCCTGGTCGTAGGCGGCAATGCCGTCAATTGGCAAGTAGCCGCGCGAGGCGTGTTGAGCGGCGCGAATCGTCTCGGCTTCGACAACGGCTCGCAGGAGTGGAATTCGCCCCTCCTCGTTGCAGTAAACACCGACCCCCAGGTTGACCTTGTTGGTACGGGTGTCAGCGTTGAATGCTTCGTTGAGGCCCAGGATTGGATCGCGTGGTGCCATTTCGACAGCGGAGAACAGGCTCATTATTGCGGCGGCTCTGAATGGAATGTGGAGGGACGTGTGGCGCTCCAGCCGAATGCACTAGAGCGGTGCACAAACGGGGAGCTAGTATAGAGGCCATCACCGGGCGCGGCGACAGGCGTTTGGGCTTTTCGGCCAAGTTTTTCGGATTATTTTTCGACCGTTAGTCTTATTGTCATGTCAGGCGCTTAGGGCGTATGCAGGACGTTTACCTTGAAACCACAGGCATTCGCCACCACATCAACGGTTATCATGATTTTTCCCCGCGACATCCGTTGAAATCGGTCTGCGCCGTTGTGACGTGTCTGCCCGCGCCCGAGCGAATCCCTCGGCGCAAACCCAGAGGTCTGTTATGTCTGAATTCCAGCTAGTCACCCGCTTCGAGCCCGCCGGCGATCAGCCGGAAGCCATCCGCCTGATGGTCGAAGGCATCGACGCCGGGCTGGCGCACCAGACGTTGCTCGGTGTGACAGGTTCCGGCAAGACCTTCAGCATCGCCAACGTGATTGCCCAGGTGCAGCGTCCGACCCTGGTGCTGGCGCCGAACAAGACCCTGGCCGCGCAGTTGTACGGCGAGTTCAAGGGTTTTTTCCCGAACAACGCGGTGGAGTACTTCGTTTCCTACTACGACTACTACCAGCCCGAAGCCTATGTGCCGTCGTCCGATACCTTTATCGAGAAAGACGCGTCGATCAACGATCACATCGAGCAGATGCGCCTGTCGGCGACCAAGGCGCTGCTGGAGCGCAAGGACGCGATCATCGTCACCACGGTGTCGTGCATCTACGGTCTGGGCAGTCCGGAAACCTACCTGAAAATGGTCCTGCACATTGATCGCGGCGACAAGCTCGATCAGCGCGCCTTGCTGCGCCGCCTGGCAGACCTGCAGTACACCCGCAACGACATGGATTTTGCCCGCGCCACCTTCCGCGTGCGCGGCGATGTGATTGATATCCACCCGGCGGAATCCGATTTTGAAGCGATCCGCATCGAGCTGTTCGATGACGAGGTCGAGAGCTTGTCAGCCTTCGATCCGCTGACCGGCGAAGTGATCCGCAAGCTGCCGCGCTTCACCTTCTATCCGAAAAGCCATTACGTGACCCCGCGGGAAACTCTGCTGGGAGCTATCGAAGGGATCAAAGTCGAGTTGCAGGAGCGCCTGGACTACTTGCGCTCCAACAACAAACTCGTTGAAGCCCAACGCTTGGAGCAGCGCACCCGTTTCGACCTGGAGATGATTCTCGAATTGGGGTATTGCAACGGTATCGAAAACTACTCGCGCTACCTGTCCGGTCGTGAATCCGGCCAGGCGCCGCCCACCTTGTTTGACTACCTGCCGGCCGACGCCTTGTTGGTGATCGACGAATCCCACGTCAGCGTGCCGCAAGTCGGCGCCATGTATAAGGGCGACCGCTCCCGTAAAGAGACGCTGGTGGAATACGGTTTCCGTCTGCCCTCCGCGCTCGATAACCGGCCGATGCGCTTCGACGAATTCGAGAACATCAGCCCGCAGACGATTTTCGTTTCGGCCACGCCGGGCAATTACGAGGCGGAACACGCCGGTCGCGTGGTCGAGCAATTGGTACGCCCGACCGGTCTGGTCGACCCGCAAATCGAAATCCGCCCGGCGCTGACTCAAGTCGATGATCTGCTCTCGGAAATCACCAAGCGCGTGGCGGTCGAGGAGCGAGTGCTGGTCACCACCCTGACCAAGCGCATGGCCGAAGACCTGACCGACTACCTGGCCGATCACGGGGTGCGCGTGCGTTACCTGCACTCGGATATCGACACGGTGGAGCGGGTCGAGATCATTCGCGATTTGCGCCTGGGAACCTTCGACGTGCTGGTGGGGATCAACCTGCTGCGCGAAGGCCTGGACATGCCGGAAGTGTCGCTGGTGGCGATTCTCGATGCCGACAAGGAAGGCTTCCTGCGCTCCGAACGCTCATTGATCCAGACCATTGGCCGGGCCGCGCGCAACCTCAATGGCCGGGCGATTCTGTATGCCGATCGCATCACCGGCTCCATGGAGCGGGCAATTGGCGAGACCGAGCGCCGTCGCGACAAGCAGATCGCCTTCAACCTGGCCAACGGCATCACCCCCAAGGGTGTGTTCAAGGACGTTGCCGACATCATGGAAGGCGCCACCGTGCCGGGCTCGCGCAGCAAGAAGCGCAAGGGCATGGCCAAGGCCGCCGAGGAAAGCGCCCGGTACGAAAACGAACTGCGTTCGCCGAGCGAAATCGCCAAGCGCATCCGGCAGCTGGAAGAGAAGATGTACCAGCTCGCCCGCGACCTGGAATTCGAAGCCGCCGCCCAGACCCGCGACGAGATCGCCAAGTTGCGCGAGCGGTTGTTGACCGTCTGAGTGTTGATCGTTTGATCGTTACCACGCGGGGCGTGGGAACGATCAGTGGTGACTAGTGCACTTCCCCAGCCTTCAGTCCCGCCGGCAACGCCTTGGTCAACAGAATCGCCAGCATGCTCACCGCCAACGCGATCCCGACAAAGTGGAACGCATCGTTGTAGGCCATGATCGACGCCTGCTGGTGGGCGATTTCGCTGATTTTGCCCAAGGCGGCGGTTTCGCTGCCGAAGCGATCGGTCAGGCTGGCGATGCGTTCGGCCACTTGCGGGTTGGTCGGGACGATCGACTCACGTAAATAATCGAAGTAGGTCTTGGTTCGTGCGTCCAGCAAGGTGGCGAGGAGGGCGATGCCGATCGCGCCGCCAAGGTTGCGCAGGATGTTGAACAGGCTCGAGGCCGAGCCGGCATCCTGGGGCAGGATGTAGGCCGTGGCGATCAACGAGATGGTGACCATGATCAGCGGCTGGCCCAGCGCCCGGACGAGCTGGATCTGGTTGAACTGCGGCCCGGCAAAGTCCGGGTTGAGCACGCCGGAGTAAAAGCTCGCCAGGCCGAACAGGCCAAAGCCCAGGGTGCATAACCACTTCGGTGAGACGAACTTCATCAGTTTCGGCACCAGGGGAATCAGGAACAGCTGCGGCACCCCCATCCACATGATCACCTCGCCGATCTGCAAGGCGTTGTAGTTCTGGATCTGCGCCAGGTACAGCGGCAACAGATAGATAGAGCCATACAGCCCCACGCCCATGCCCAGGCTGGAGATGCTCGACAAGCCGAAGTTGCGGTTGCGCAGGATGCCGAGGTTGATCAGCGGATTGGGTTTGGACACCTGGACGATGACGAAGGTGATCAGGCTCATCAGGGCGATGCTGCCCAGGGTCACGATCAGGCTCGATTCCAGCCAGTCCTTGCGATGGCCTTCCTCGAGGAATACCTGCAGGCAACCCAGGCCAACACCCAGGCTGAGGATGCCGGCGTAGTCGGTGCTTTTCAGCAGTTCCCAGTGCGCGCTCTTCTTCTCCAGGCCGTACATCAGGCCGGCGATCATGAGCAGGCCGGGCGGGATGTTGATGTAGAAGATGTACTCCCAGCCCCAGTTTTCCGTCAGCCAGCCCCCCAGAGTCGGGCCAATGGAGGGCGCGAAGGTGGCGGTCATGGCGAACATGGCCATGCCTTTGGCGCGGTGGTGCTCGGGCAGTTTGATCAGGGTCAGGGTGAACGCCAGCGGGATCAGCGCACCGCCGGTGAACCCTTGCAGGGCACGAAACACGATCATGCTCTCCAGGCTCCAGGCCATGGAGCAGAGCAGGGAGGCGAACAAAAAGCCCACGGAGACCCACACCGCCAGGCGCCGTGCCGAGAGCAACTGCACCAGCCAGGCGGTGAGCGGGATCATGATGATCTCCGCCACCAGGTACGAGGTGGAGATCCACGAGCCTTCTTCCAGGGTCGCCGACAGCGCGCCCTGGATGTCCTTGAGCGAGGAGTTGGTGATCTGGATGTCGAGCACCGCCATGAAGGCGCCGAGCATCACGCTCATCACCGCAATCCAGTCCCGCCGGGTCGGTTCGCCGACCGGACGGATCAGCTGATCACCGGCCATCGGCAGGGGCTTGGATGTTCACTTTGGCGGTGACCGACATGCCCGGGCGGATCTTGCCGTGCAGCGGGTTGTTGGCGGCAAAGGTCAGTTTCACCGGGATTCGTTGCACGACCTTGGTGAAGTTGCCGGTGGCGTTGTCCGGAGGCAGCAGGCTGAACTGTGCGCCGGAGGCCGCGAACAGGCTGTCGACGCGGGCTTCGATGGGCGTGTCGCTGTAGGCATCGAACGTCAGCTCGGCCTTTTGCCCGGGCTGCATGTGGCTGATCTGGGTTTCCTTGAAGTTGGCCTGAATCCAGATGTCCTGGTCCGGGACGACCGACAGCAGGTAGGCGCCGGCCTGCACCACTTGACCGTTGCGGGCGGCGCGCTGGCCGATCAGGCCGCTGATGGGGGCGTAGATTTCGCTGCGGGTCAGGTTCAGTTGCGCCTGGGCCAGGTCGGCCCTGGCGTTGGCGATTTGCGCGTCGAGGCGCTTGATCTCGGCACTGAGGGCGTTGACCTGCTGGCGCTGCGCTTGGGCATCAGCCTGGGCCTTGGTCACTTGCGAGCGGGCGATGTGGTTTTCGGCGGACAAGGTCGTGACCCGTTCTTCCGATACGTAGCCGGGCTTGCGCAGGGTTTCGGCGCGGGACAGGTCCATTTGCGAGCGACCCAGACTGGCCTGGCTGGAGGCGACCTGAGCTTCGCTGGCGGCAATCAGGCTGGCTTGCTGGGTCAGCTTGCTCTGGGCTTGCAGGCGCTCGGCTTCGCGGGTGGCGAGGGCGGCATTGGCGCGATCCACGGCGAGGCGGAAGTCGTCACCTTCGAGCTTGACCAGCAACTGGCCTTTTTCCACGTGCTGGTTGTCCTGCACCAGAACCTCGTCGATGCGCGCACTCAGCTGGCTGGAGACACGGGTGATTTCGCCCTGGACATAGGCGTTATCGGTGCTTTCGTAAAACCGTCCCTTGAAGAACCATTCGGCAAAGAAGCCGCCGGCAATCAGCAGGGCGATAAACAGGAAAATGGACAGGCGACGCTTGAGTTGGGCTGGCATGGGCAGGCTTGTAGTCGAAATAAAGTGTAAGTGAATTTAACAGGGGGTGAATCTGGCACATAGCCGATAAGTGGTAAATGCCACCTATTGATAATCCGCCATTCAGTGGCGTTAGCGACTTTTGTAGCCCCAATCTTGGCTTAAATGCCCTGCTCACTGGAGCGGGGCGGCTGTCGCCTGTTACCATTCGCCCTTTGTTTCATCTCCGCTTTTCATATTATTTCGAGACACGCCATGACCACCGTCCGCACTCGCATCGCGCCATCGCCTACCGGCGATCCCCATGTCGGCACCGCTTACATCGCTTTGTTCAACTACTGCTTTGCCAAGCAGCATGGCGGTGAGTTCATCCTGCGCATTGAAGACACCGACCAGCTGCGTTCGACCCGCGAGTCCGAACAGCAGATTTTCGACGCCTTGCGCTGGCTGGGCATCGACTGGAGCGAAGGCCCGGACGTCGGTGGCCCCCACGGCCCGTATCGCCAGAGCGAGCGGGGCGATATTTATCAGAAGTACTGCCAGCAGCTGGTGGACATGGGCCACGCGTTCCCGTGCTTCTGCACCGCGCAAGAACTGGACCAGATGCGCGCCGAGCAAATGGCTCGTGGTGAAACCCCGCGTTACGACGGCCGCGCGCTGCTGCTGTCCAAGGAAGAAGTCGACCGTCGCCTGGCGGCTGGCGAACCGCACGTGATCCGCATGAAGGTGCCGAGCGAAGGCGTGTGCGTGGTGCCGGACATGCTGCGTGGCGATGTCGAGATCCCGTGGGATCGCATGGACATGCAAGTGCTGATGAAGACCGACGGCCTGCCGACATACTTCCTGGCCAACGTGGTCGACGACCACCTGATGGGCATCACCCACGTCCTGCGCGGTGAAGAATGGCTGCCCTCGGCGCCGAAACTGATCCTGCTGTACGAGTACTTCGGTTGGGAACAACCGGAGCTGTGCTACATGCCGCTGCTGCGTAACCCGGACAAGAGCAAGCTGTCCAAGCGCAAGAACCCGACCTCGGTGACTTTCTACGAGCGCATGGGCTTCATGCCCGAAGCGATGCTCAACTACCTGGGCCGCATGGGCTGGTCGATGCCGGACGAGCGCGAGAAGTTCTCCCTGCAGGAAATGGTCGATAACTTCGACCTCAAGCGCGTGTCCCTCGGCGGGCCGATTTTCGACATCGAGAAACTGTCGTGGCTCAACGGCCAGTGGCTGCGTGATTTGCCGGTGGAAGAGTTCGCCTCCCGCCTGCAAACCTGGGCGCTGAACCCTGAGTACATGATGAAGATCGCGCCGCACGTACAGGGCCGCGTCGAAACCTTCAGCCAGATCGCTCCACTGGCCGGGTTCTTCTTCGCCGGCGGGGTGAACCCGGAGGCCCGGCTGTTCGAATCCAAGAAGCTCTCGGGCGATCAGGTTCGTCAGCTGATGCAGTTGATCCTGTGGAAGCTCGAAAGCCTGCGCCAGTGGGAGAAGGACAGCATTACCGCAACGATTCAGGCGGTGGTCGAATCCCTGGAGCTGAAGCTGCGTGATGCCATGCCGCTGATGTTCGCTGCGATCACCGGGCAAGCCAGCTCGGTGTCGGTGCTCGATGCCATGGAGATCCTCGGCCCGGACCTGACCCGTTTCCGTCTGCGCCAGGCCATCGACCTGCTCGGTGGCGTGTCGAAGAAAGAAAACAAAGAGTGGGAAAAGCTGCTGGGCGCGATTGCCTGAGACGCGGCCTGCAGGACTGATGGCCATTGCGCGCGCCTGTTGTTGGGCGCGCAGTGGTCGCCAGACCCCCGAATTTACGGGGGAGGGCGGTAAGTGATTGTTATGTCGGCAAAAAAATTTAAATTTTTTGAAAAATAAGTTTGACAGACTTTCGATACGCCCTTAAGATTCGCCCCGTCCTCAGCGATGACATCAACGATGAGGGGCTATAGCTCAGCTGGGAGAGCGCTTGCATGGCATGCAAGAGGTCGACGGTTCGATCCCGTCTAGCTCCACCAATTTACACTTCAAGGCTTGGCCACACCGGTCTTGAAGCGATCAACACTCAGCGTTGATCAGTTGTATAGAAGGGTTTGCGTCCCCTTCGTCTAGTGGCCTAGGACACCGCCCTTTCACGGCGGTAACAGGGGTTCGAGTCCCCTAGGGGACGCCAGTTTTACAGAAGTGATGTTGCAAGACATCGCTCCGCCGCGAGGCGAAAAATCTGGGGCTATAGCTCAGCTGGGAGAGCGCTTGCATGGCATGCAAGAGGTCGACGGTTCGATCCCGTCTAGCTCCACCAATTTTACAGTTCAAGGTCTGGCCACACCGGCCTTGAATCGATCAGTACTCAGCGCTGATCAGTGTATAGAAGGGTTTGTGTCCCCTTCGTCTAGTGGCCTAGGACACCGCCCTTTCACGGCGGTAACAGGGGTTCGAGTCCCCTAGGGGACGCCACGATTACCCGCTCTGCGGGATTTTATAAGGGTCATTCAATTATTGAATGGCCCTTTTGTTTGTCTGGCGTTTGGCCAATTCCCCCTTCCCCCTATTCTTCCTGACAGTCCTTCTGACCAACGGTCACATCAACGACTTGCGTAAATTTATTATGAGAATAATATTTCTATCGTAATATTCGGAGGCAACGATGAACGACAAAAAAGCTCAAACCCGTGAACGCATTCTCCAGGCCGCTAGTTCCGCGCTGATCCAGCGGGGTCCGGCCGAGCCAAGCGTGGGCGAAGTGATGGGGGCGGCCGGCCTGACGGTGGGTGGCTTCTATGCGCACTTCGACAGCAAGGACGCGATGATGCTGGAGGCCTTCACCCAGTTGCTCGGCCAGCGTCGGGCGTTGATCGCCGAGATGGACGCCGAGTTGACGGGGGAGGAGCGCCGGGCGTTGGTCGCTGCGTTTTACCTGTCGCGTAAACACCGTGATTCCACCGAGCACGCCTGCCCGATTCCGGCGTCGATCGGAGAGATGGGGCGCCTGCCAGATGATTTTCGCGTGGCGCTCAATGAGCACGTCGAGCTGATGGTCGCGCAGTTGGCCAGCAGCCCGGAAGACATCGACAAGGTGCTGGCTGACCTGGCGTTGATGGTGGGTGGCCTGGCGCTGGCGCGGGCGCTGGGTGGCGGAGAGTTGTCTGATCGATTGCTGCGTGCCGCCAAGTCGGCGGTGCGATGACCTGAAGCACAAGCCTTTGGAGATGAGCGATGAGCACGTTAAGTTGGGTTCGTGGCGTTAATGGCACCTTGGGCTGGATCGCACCACAGCGGGTCGCGAGCAGGATGCGCCAGGCGTTCATGACGCCCCGTGAGCTGCCTCCCCGGGACTGGGAAATGCCGCTGCTGGAGAAGGCCGAGCGGATCACCCTGCGCTTCGGCCTCTCGGCCTTGCGCTGGGGGCAGGGGCCGACGGTGCTGCTGATGCATGGCTGGGAAGGACGGCCCACCCAGTTTGCCAGCCTGATCAGCGCGTTGGTGGACAGCGGCTACACCGTCGTCGCGCTGGACGGTCCGGCCCACGGTCGTTCGCCAGGGCGTGAGGCCAACGTCGTGCTGTTCGCCCGGGCCATGCTGGAAGCGGCGGCCGAGTTGCCTCCCTTGCAGGCGGTTATCGGCCACTCCATGGGCGGGGCCAGCGCCATGCTCGCGGTGCAGTTGGGCCTGCGCACCGAGACCCTGGTCAGTATCGCCGCGCCGGCGCGGATCCTCGCCGTGTTGCGCGGTTTCGCGCGATACGTTGGTTTGCCGCCCAGGGCGCGTTCGGCGTTTATCCGCCAGGTCGAACAGGATGTCGGTATCCAGGCCTCGCGGCTGGACGTCGCGCACTACCAGTTGGATATGCCCGGGCTGATCGTGCATGCCGAGGACGACACCTTTGTCCCGGTCAACGAGTCGCAGCTGATTCACGACGCCTGGTTCGACAGTCGCCTGCTGCGCCTGGAGGAGGGTGGGCATCAGCGGGTGCTGGCCGATCCTCGATTGATCGAGGGCGTGTTGTCGCTGCTCTCCGGTCGTAGCTTGCAGGCGCGCCAATCGGCCTGATCATCCGTTACACTCCTCCCGGTCGAATAATCTGACCGGGAGTGAGGCATGGGCTGGGATCGGGCAACGCCGTTTATCATTGACCTTGAGGTGGCCGCTGAGGACATCGACGGGCTGGGGCATGCCAACAACGCGGTGTATGTCACCTGGCTGGAGCGATGCGCCTGGCGCCACTCACAGCGCCTTGGGCTGGACCTCGTCGAGTATCGGCGGCTGGACCGTGCGATGGCCGTGGTGCGCCACGAGATCGATTACCTGGCGGCGGCCTATGAGGGTGATGAGTTGCAGTTGGCGACCTGGATCGTCGACTGGGATCAGCGCCTGAAAATGACGCGCCATTTCCAGCTGATCCGTCCCCGTGACAACGCCACGCTGCTGCGGGCCCAGACCACCTTTGTCTGTATCGAACTGTCCAGCGGCAAGCCCAAGCGCATGCCGGCCGAGTTCATCGAGGGTTATGGCCCGGCGTTGCACGCCATCGCCTGACCTCAAGGCAAATCCCCTGAATGCAAAAACGGCACCCGAGGGTGCCGTTTCTGTTGGTGCTGCCTGTCGCTGGAGCGATCAGCCCACCAGGCCGGTTTGCTGAACCAGATTCAGCAACGGTTGCGGGTAGACGCCCAGGAAGAACGCCAGGACGGCGATGGCCAGCAGCATGACGCCACCTGCCTTTTGCTCCCAGTGCAGCTGAGCGTCGACGCGACGCAGGTTGGGTTCGATCAGGAACAGGGTGACCATCACGCGCAGGTAGTAGAAGACGCCAATGGCGCTACCCAGTACCAGCGAGCCGACCAGCCACCACTGGTGCGATTCGACACCCGTAGCGATGATGTAGAACTTGCCGATGAAGCCCGCGGTCAGCGGGATACCGGCCAGGGACAGCATCATCACGGTCAGTACGGCGGTCAGGTACGGACGACGCCAGAACAGGCCGCGGTACTCGTACAGGGCGTCTGCGTCACGGCCTTTGTACGGCGAGGACATCAGGGTGATCACGCCGAAGGCGCCGAGGCTGGTGATCACGTAGGTGACCAGGTACACGCCGATGGCTTCCAGTGCCAGGCCCTTGCTCGCCACCAGGGCGATCAGCAGGTAGCCGAAGTGGGCAATGGAGGAGTAACCCAACAGACGCTTGAGGTTGCTCTGGGTCAGCGCCAGCAGGTTACCGAACAGGATCGAGGCAATCGCGATCACGGTCAGCACGGTGCTCAACACACCGCTGTTGGCCACTGGCGACATCTGGAACAGGCGCACCATCACCGCGAACACGGCGACTTTGGAAGCGGTGGCCAGGAACGCGGCCACCGGTGCCGGAGCACCTTCGTACACGTCCGGGGTCCAGAGGTGGAAGGGTACCAGCGACAGCTTGAAGGCCAGGCCGATCAACATCATGCCCAGGCCCAGTTGGGCCAGCGGGCTAGGCAGGCCGGTGGCTTCCAGCGCCATGCCGATGCCGCTGAAGCTCAGGGTGCCGGCTTCGGCGTAGAGCAGGGCCATGCCGAACAACAGGAACGCGGAACCGGCCGCCGACAGCACCATGTACTTGATGCCGGCTTCCAGGGAGCGTTTGTTGAAGAAGGCATAGGCCACCAGACCGTAGACCGGTACCGAGAGCAGTTCCAGGCCGATGAACAAGCCGGCCAGGTGCTGCGCGCTGACCAGGACCAGGCCACCAGCGGCAGCCATCAGGATCAGCAGGTACAGCTCTTCACGGTTGCCCGGGTAACCGGTGCCGCCATCGCCGAGGTAGGCGTGGGCGAGGGTGACGCAGGCGAGGGTGGCGACCAGGATCAGCGCCATGTACAGGCAGGCAAAGCTGTCGATTTGCAGCAGTGGGGTCACGACCAGGGGCGCGACTTTCAAGGCTGGCAGGATCGACAACAACGCCAGGTTAAGACCCGCCACCGACAACAGGAAGGTCTGTGAGTGGTTGCGGCGCCATGCGATAGCCAGCATCACCACGATGATCGTGGCGCTGGTGATCAACAACGGCGCTAGCGCGATAAAGTGTTGAATCGTGAATTCCATAGCGCTCTTACCGGGCCGAAGCGAGTTGAGTGAAGGCGGTGCCGAGCCATTGCTGCACGCCACTCATGGTGGCAGCAGAGGTATCGAGGAACGGTTGCGGGTAGACGCCGAGGTAAATCAGCAGGCCCGCAAGGCCGAGCACCATGATCAGTTCGCGAGCATCCATGCCGTGCAGCACCGCGTCCGACTTGGACGGGCCGAAGTAGGCACGGTGAATCATGATCAGCGAGTAGACCGAACCGAACACCAGGCCCGAGGTGGCAATCGCGGTGATCCATGGTGCGCTGGCGAAGGTGCCGATCAGGATCAGGAATTCACCGACGAAGTTACCGGTGCCCGGCAGACCCAGGGAGGCGGCTGCGAAGAACAGGCTGATGGCGGGCAGGTACGCGATCTTCGACCACAGGCCACCCATTTCACGCATGTCGCGGGTGTGGGTGCGCTCGTAGAGCTGGCCGCTGAGGATAAAGAGTGCCGCCGCCGACAGGCCGTGGGCCAGCATCTGGATCACCGCGCCCTGCAGGGCTTGCTGGCTGCCGGAGTAGATGCCGATCAGCACGAAGCCCATGTGGGAAACGCTGGAGAACGCGATCAGGCGCTTGATGTCGGTCTGGGCAAACGCGAGGAACGCACCGTAGAAGATCCCGACCAGGCCCAGGGCCATGGCCACCGGCGCGAACTCGGCCGATGCATTCGGGAACAGCGGCAGGGCGAAGCGCAGCAGACCATAGGCAGCGGTCTTGAGCAGAATACCGGCCAGGTCGACGGAACCGGCGGTCGGCGCCTGTGCGTGGGCATCCGGCAGCCAGGAGTGGAACGGCACCACCGGCAGCTTGACCGCGAAGGCGATGAAGAAACCGAGCATCAGGATGTACTCGGTGGTCATCGACATCTTGGTTTTCAACAGGTCGGCGTAGTTGAACGTGATCACGCCCGTGCTGTTGTAGTTGACCAGTACCAGGCCCAGGATCGCCACCAGCATGATCAGGCCGGAAGCCTGAGTGAAGATGAAGAACTTGGTGGCCGCGTAGATCCGGGTCTTCTTGCCGTCCGAGGAACTGTGACCCCAGAGCGCGATGAGGAAATACATCGGCACCAGCATCATTTCCCAGAAGAAGAAGAACATGAACAGGTCGAGGGCCAGGAACACGCCGACGACACCGCCCAGGATCCACATCAGGTTCAGGTGGAAGAAGCCCACATGACGCTGGATCTCTTTCCACGAACACAGTACCGAGAGCACACCCAGCAAGCCGGTGAGCAGGATCATCAGCAGCGACAGGCCGTCGAGGGCCAGGTGCACGTTGATGCCGAAGCGCTCGATCCAGACGTGCTTGAACTCAAGCGCCCAGGTCGGATCGGCGCCAGGCGCCGGGGCAAATGAATAGTCACCGTTGGCCCACAGCCAGAGGCCGAGGGAGAGCAGCAGGGACATGGTGATCAGCGCAATCCAGCGGGGGAGGGTGGCGCCGAAGCGCTCACCCATCCAGCACAGCAGGCCGCCGATGAAGGGAATCAGGATTAGCCAAGGCAGAATCATGACGGGCTCGTTTCCTTTCGCAAGTTCGCAAGGTTCATAGTCAGACCGCTACCAGCACGACAGCGCCGATAACCAGCACGGCACCAGCAGCCATCGAGGCGGCATACCAACGCAATTGACCTGTTTCGGTACGGCTGAGGGAGTTGTGTCCCCCTTTGGCCAGACGCGGGATCAAACCGATGGTTTGGTCGCACGGGTCGTTGCGCAACAAGTGGACGATTGCCAGGTACGGTTTGACGAACAGTTTGTCGTAGATCCAGTCGAAGCCCCAGGCGGCGAACCACCAGGCGCTGAGCAGACGACCGATGCCGCTGTTGGCAATGGCGGTCACGAAGCGGCGCTTGCCCAGGAACAGCAGGGCAGCCAGCAGGATACCGGACAGGGCGATGGCACCCGAGGCGATTTCCAGGCTGTGCTTGGCATCGCCGCCAGCGTGGCCGACGCTTTGTGGCAGTACGCCGTGCAGTGGCGGCACGATCATCGCGCCAATGGCGGTCGACAGTACGATCAGTACCGACAGTGGCAGCCAGTGGGCAACGCCGTGGCCGGCATGGGCTTCGGTCTTCGCTTCACCGTGGAACGCGATGAAGATCAGGCGGAAGGTGTACAGCGACGTCATGAAGGCACCCACCAGGCCGGCGTACAGCAGACCGTGGTTACCGCTGGCGAAGGCTTCCCAGAGGATTTCGTCCTTGGAGTAGAAACCGGCGGTCACCAGTGGCAGGGCCGCCAGGGCCGCGCCGCCAACGATGAAGCTGGCGTAGGCCAGTGGCAGTTTCTTCCACAGGCCGCCCATCTTGAAGATGTTCTGCTCGTGGTGGCAGGCAACGATCACCGAACCGGACGCAAGGAACAGCAGGGCCTTGAAGAAGGCGTGGGTCATCAGGTGGAAGATCGCGCCATCCCAGGCACCAACGCCCAGGGCCAGGAACATGTAGCCGATCTGGCTCATGGTCGAGTAGGCGAGGATACGCTTGATGTCGGTTTGTACCAGGGCTGCGAAACCGGCCAGCACCAGGGTCACACCGCCAACCAGGCCCACCAGTTGCAGGATGTCCGGCGCCAGGGCGAACAGGCCGTGGGTACGGGCGATCAGGTAGACACCGGCGGTCACCATGGTTGCGGCGTGGATCAGTGCCGAAACCGGGGTAGGGCCGGCCATCGCATCCGCCAACCAGGTTTGCAGTGGCAGTTGCGCGGATTTACCGACAGCGCCGCCCAGCAACATCAGGGTCGCCAGGACCATCCAGAAGTCGCCTGCCTGGAATTTCTGTGGTGCCAGCACCAGCAGTTCCTGGATGTTCAGCGTGCCCAGTTGGGCAAACAGGATGAACAGGCCGATGGCCATGAACACGTCGCCGATACGGGTGACGATGAAGGCCTTGAGTGCGGCGTTACCGTTGTTGCGGTTGCTGTAGTAGAAACCGATCAACAGGTACGAGCACAGGCCCACGCCTTCCCAGCCGAAGTACAGGAACAACAGGTTATCGCCCAGGACCAGGAACAGCATGCTGGCGATAAACAGGTTGGTGTAGGCGAAGAAACGCGAGTAGCCGTCTTCACCGCGCATGTACCAGGACGCGAACAGGTGGATCAGGAAGCCCACGCCGACAACCACACCCAGCATGGTGACCGACAGGCCATCCAGGTACAGGGCGAAGTTTGGCTTGAACTCGCCTACCGCCATCCACTGCCACAACACCTGGGTGTAGTGGCCGCCTTCAGGCGGTGCAACGTTGAACTGCCAGATCACATAGGTCGCGACGATTGCCGAGAGACCGATGGAGCCGACGCCGATCAGCGCCGCGAGGTTTTCCGAGAGGCGACCGCGCGAGAACGACAGCAGCACGAACCCGATCAGAGGGAATACGAAAGTCAGGAAGAGTAGGTTCATCCGCGCATCTCACTGGCAGCGTCGATATCGAGCGTGTGGAAGCGGCGATACAGTTGCAGCAGGATCGCCAGGCCAATACTGGCCTCGGCGGCTGCCAGGCTGATCACCAGGATGAACATGATCTGTCCATCCGGTTGAGCCCAACGTGCACCGGCAACGATGAACGCCAGTGCAGAGGCGTTCATCATCACTTCCAGGCTCATCAACACGAAAAGAATGTTGCGGCGGACCATCAGCCCGACCAGGCCGAGGCAGAACAGGATGCCGGCAACGGCAAGACCATGCTCGAGAGGGATAGCAGGCATGAGTTACTCCTTCGCCTCAGTGCGGCCCAAATGGAACGCCGTGACGGCTGCGGCGAGCAGCAGCATCGAGGCGAGTTCGACCACCAGCAGGTAAGGACCGAACAGGCTGATGCCCACGGCCTTGGCGTCTACGGTGGTAAGACCGATGGCGGTGCCGCTGGAGTGGCTGAACAGCACATACAGCAGTTCAGCCAGCAGCAGTGCCGCGAGCACGACCGGGCCAAGCCAGATACCGGGCTTGAGCCAGACGCGCTCTTGCTGGGCCGAGGCAGGCCCCAGGTTCAGCATCATCACCACGAACACGAACAGCACCATGATGGCGCCGGCGTAGGCGATCACTTCCAGGACACCGGCAAATGGTGCACCGAGGCTGAAAAAGGTCATCGCCACGGCAATCAGCGAAATGATCAGGTAGAGCAGGGCGTGCACAGGGTTGGTGTTGGTGATCACGCGAAGCGTGGACACCACCGCGATACCCGATGCGAAATAGAAAGCGAATTCCATCTTTCTTCCTTAAGGCAGCAAGCTCTTCACGTTGATCGGTTCGGCTTCATTCTGCGCGGCGCCTTTCGGCTTACCGGCAATGGCCATACCTGCAACACGATAGAAGTTGTAATCAGGGTTTTTGCCGGGGCCGGAGATCAGCAGATCTTCTTTCTCGTAAACCAGGTCCTGACGTTTGAACTCGGCCATTTCGAAATCCGGTGTCAGCTGGATCGCGGTGGTCGGGCAGGCTTCCTCGCAGAGGCCGCAAAAGATGCAGCGCGAGAAGTTGATACGGAAGAACTCCGGGTACCAGCGACCGTCTTCGGTTTCAGCTTTCTGCAGCGAGATGCAGCCTACCGGGCACGCCACGGCGCACAGGTTGCAGGCTACACAACGCTCTTCACCGTCGGGGTCGCGGGTCAGGACGATACGGCCACGAAAGCGCGGCGGCAGGTACACGGCTTCTTCCGGGTACTGCAGCGTGTCGCGCTTGCGGAAGGCATGGCCGAAGATCATCACCAGGCTGCGAAGCTGGGTGAAGAAGCCATGCACGATGTCAAAAATATACTTCATGATTCTCTATCCTCACTGAGCCGCGACGGCGGGCGTGTTGAGCAACACGATCGCAGCGGTCACCAGCATGTTGATGAGGGTCAGCGGCAGGCAGAACTTCCAGCTGAAATCCATCACTTGGTCATACCGTGGGCGCGGAATCGAGGCGCGCAGCAGGATGAAGAACATGATGAAAAACGCGGTTTTCAGAGCGAACCAGATGAACGGGATCTGCGGCAGAATGCCGAACGGACCGTGCCAGCCACCGAAGAACAACGTCACCAGCAGCGCCGAAATCAACACGATGCCGATGTACTCGCCGACAAAGAACATGCCCCATTTCATGCCGGCATATTCAATGTGGTAACCGTCGGCCAGTTCCTGCTCCGCTTCCGGCTGGTCGAACGGGTGACGGTGAGTCACGGCGACGCCGGCAATGAAGAAGGTCAGGAAACCGAAGATCTGCGGAATGACGAACCACAGGTTCTGCGCCTGGTATTCGACGATGTCGCGCATGTTGAACGAGCCAACCTGGATCACGATGCCCATCAGCGACAGGCCCATGAACACTTCGTACGACACGGTTTGTGCCGAGGCCCGCAAGCTGCCCAGCAGGGCGAACTTGTTGTTACTCGACCAGCCGGCGAACAGCACCGCGTAGACCGATAGACCGGCCATGGCGAAGAAGAACAGGATGCCGATGTTGATATCCGCCACACCCCAGGTCGGGGTGATCGGGATGATCGCGAAGGCCATCAGCAAGGCGCTCATGGCCACGACCGGCGCCAACGTGAAGATCACTTTGTCGGCGAACGGCGGAGTCCAGTCTTCCTTGAAGAACATCTTGATCATGTCGGCGGCGATCTGGAACGCGCCGAACGGGCCTACCCGGTTCGGACCGTAACGGTCCTGCCAGAGGGCGAGCAGACGACGCTCGACCCAGCTCAGCAGCGCACCGCAGACCACCACGGCGAGCAGAATCACGATGGCCTTGAGCACCGCGATGATCACGTCAATCACTTCAGGCGTGAACCAGGTCATTGAGCTGCCTCCTGCAGACCGTCAACGGATTTGCCAAAGATCGCGGGCGGAATGCCGGCGATGCCCGCAGGCAATGCCACCAGACCAGCGCCCAGCTCTTCGTTGATGCGCAGTGGCAGACGCAGGGTCTGGCCGGCCACGTTCAGGCTCAGCATGGCACCGTCGTTGACGCCCAGGCGGTCAGCTTCGGACTTGGCCAGTGCGACGTAGGCGGCCGGGATGCGCTCCTGGACCGGTGCGGCTTTGGAAGAGTTCTCTTCGCTGCCGAACAGGTGGAAGAACGGCACGACCTGCCAGGTGCCCTGGGCCGGGTTGAACGCACGCGGAACGTTGGCGAACCAGTTCAGCGAATCACCGGTGCTTTCGATCAGGCGAGTGCCCGGGTCGCCAGCGCGGATGTGACCACCGACTTCGTCCTGGAACTTGTTCCAGGCTTGTGGCGAGTTCCAGCCCGGCGACCAGGCGAACGGCACCTGTTGGCGCGGTTCGACGGAGCCCGAGTAACCTTCCATGGAGAAGGCGAACGCGGTGTCTTTGTCCTGCGGGGTACGCGGCTCGTGCACGCTGATGTCTGCACGCATGGCGGTACGACCGGAGTAGCGCAGCGGTTCGCGGGCCAGTTTCAGGCCCTTGATGCGGAACGCGGCGGACGGTGCGGCATCGACAATGCGGTTCAGAATCGAGGTGCTGGAAGCGACGGCGGCGGTGACGTGGTCCAGTTGGGTCCAGTCAATCGGCTGGTTCAGCAAGGTGGCGCGCAGGGCATGCAGCCAGCGCCAGCCTTCGTGAACCAGGATGCTCGCGTCCATGTACTTCGGATCGAAGACCTGGAAGAAGCGCTGGGCGCGACCTTCCTGGCTGACCAGGGTACCGTCGCCTTCAGCGAAGCTGGCGGCTGGCAGCACCAGGTGCGCGCGATCGCTGGTGGCGGTCTTCTGATGGTCGGCGACGATCAGCACTTTGGCGGCGGTCAGGGCAGCATCGACCTTGGCCTTGTCGGTACGGGTGTACAGATCGTTTTCCAGCACGACGATGGCGTCGGCCTTGCCATCGATCACCGCTTGCAGCGCAGCGTCGACCGATTCACCACCGAGCATGGCCAGGCCGAGGCTGTTGGCCTCTGGCACGATCAGGCTGATGGAACCGTTCTTCTCGCGCAGCTTCAGGGCCTTGGCAATGTTAGCAGCAGCCTCGATCAGCGCTTTGGAACCCAGGGAGGTACCGGCGATGATCAATGGGCGCTTGGCCGCCAGCAGAGCGTCGGCAATGCGCTTGGCCAGCTCGAGGGCTTCAGCGTCCAGGCCTTCAACGGCTGGAGCACTGGCATCAAGGGCGTGAGCCACGGCGAAACCGATGCGAGCCAGGTCGTCGGGAGCGGCGTGAACGCATTCTTCGGCAACGTCATCGAGCTTGGTTTCAGCCAGGCTGGCGATAAACAGCGGGTTCAGCGCGTGTTGGCCGATGTTCTTCACGGCGGCGTCGAGCCAAGGCTGAACGCGCATGGCGTCGGCCATGTCTTCGGCCTTGCCTTTGACCGATTGACGCAGGGCCAGGGCCATACGTGCAGCGGTCTGGGTCAGGTCTTCACCGAGGACGAACACGGCGTCGTGGTCTTCGATGTCGCGCATGTTCGGGATCGGCAGCGGGCTGTCTTTCAACACCTGCATGACCAGGCGAATGCGTTCCAGTTCGGCCGCTTCGATACCGGAGTAGAAGTGCTCGGCGCCGACCAGTTCGCGCAGCGCGTGGTTGCTTTCGAGGCTGGCGCGTGGAGAACCGATACCGACGATGTTGCGACCGCGCAGCAGGTCAGCGGCTTTATCCAGCGCTTCGTCCAGGCTCAGCTTGGCACCGCCCGCCAGCAATGGCTGACGCGGGCGGTCTTCGCGGTTGACGTAGCCATAGCCGAAACGGCCACGGTCGCACAGGAAGTACTGGTTCACCGAACCGTTGAAACGGTTTTCGATGCGACGCAGTTCGCCGTAACGCTCGCCCGGGGAAATGTTGCAACCGCTGGAGCAGCCATGGCAGATGCTCGGCGAGAACTGCATGTCCCACTTGCGGTTGTAGCGCTCGGAGTGAGTCTTGTCGGTGAACACGCCGGTCGGGCAGACCTCGGTGAGGTTGCCGGAGAACTCGCTTTCCAGGGTGCCGTCTTCAACGCGCCCGAAGTACACGTTGTCGTGTGCGCCGAATACGCCGAGGTCGGTGCCGCCGGCGTAGTCCTTATAGAAGCGTACGCAGCGATAGCAGGCGATGCAGCGGTTCATCTCGTGGGAAATGAACGGGCCCAGTTGCTGGTTCTGGTGAGTACGCTTGGTGAAGCGGTAACGGCGCTCGTTGTGGCCGGTCATTACCGTCATGTCTTGCAGGTGGCAGTGACCGCCTTCTTCACAGACCGGGCAGTCGTGAGGGTGGTTGGTCATCAGCCATTCAACGACGCTGGCGCGAAACACTTTTGCTTCTTCGTCGTCGATGGAGATCCAGCTGCCATCGGTGGCAGGCGTCATGCAGGACATGACGATACGACCACGCTTGTCGTTCTCGTCGGTGTACTGCTTGACTGCGCACTGGCGGCAAGCGCCAACGCTGCCGAGGGCGGGGTGCCAGCAGAAATAAGGAATATCGAGGCCTAGCGACAGACATGCCTGTAACAGGTTGTCTGCCCCATCGACTTCGAGCTCTTTGCCGTCTACGTGGATAGTGGCCATGGTTCAAAGTTCTTCGTTGGCCCGGTGTCAGCGGGCGTGGCTAATGGAATCTTGTTATTCGCGTGAATCAAAACAGCCGCTTGCGGCGTCATCACACGAGAAAGCGAAGGGCACGGACCCTTCGCCTTTTTAAGCGTTACGCGCCGACTACGATCGGCCTTGCCAGAGGCGGGACGGCAGCGCTGGTAGGCGCGATGCCGGCTTCGAACTCTGGGCGGAAGTATTTGATTGCGCTGCCCAATGGCTCCACGGCACCCGGTGCGTGAGCACAGAAGGTCTTGCCTGGGCCGAGGAAGCCGACCAGACCCAGCAGGGTCTCGATGTCGCCGGGCTGACCTTCGCCGTTCTCGATGGCCATCAGGAGCTTGACGCTCCATGGCAAACCATCGCGGCACGGGGTGCAGAAACCACAGGATTCGCGTGCGAAGAACTGCTCCATGTTGCGCAGCAGGGACACCATGTTGACGCTGTCGTCCACCGCCATGGCCAGGCCGGTACCCATGCGGGTGCCTACTTTGGCGATGCCGCCGGCGTACATTTGTGCGTCCAGGTGTTCCGGCAACAGGAAGCCGGTACCGGCGCCGCCTGGCTGCCAGCACTTGAGCTTGAAGCCGTCGCGCATACCGCCAGCGTAGTCTTCGAACAGCTCACGGCCGGTGACGCCGAATGGCAGTTCCCACAGGCCCGGGTTCTTGACCTTGCCGGAGAAGCCCATGAGCTTGGTGCCCATGTCGTCACTGCCTTCGCGGGCCAACGATTTGTACCAGTCCACGCCGTCGCCGATGATCGCCGGCACGTTGCACAGGGTCTCGACGTTGTTCACGCACGTCGGCTTGCCCCACACGCCCACGGCGGCAGGGAAGGGCGGCTTGGAGCGCGGGTTGGCGCGGCGGCCTTCGAGGGAGTTGATCAGTGCGGTTTCTTCACCGCAGATGTAACGCCCGGCGCCGGTGTGGACGAACAGCTCGAAATCAAAACCCGAGCCCAGGATGTTTTTACCCAGCAGGCCCGCTGCCTTGGCTTCTTCCACGGCACGGTTGAGGTGCTTGGCGGCGGTGGTGTATTCGCCACGCAGGAAGATATAGCCACGGTAGGTTTTCAGTGCGCGGGCACTGATCAGCATGCCTTCGATCAGCAGATGGGGCAGTTGCTCCATCAGCATGCGGTCTTTCCAGGTGTTGGGCTCCATCTCGTCCGCGTTGCACAGCAGGTAGCGGATGTTGATGGATTCGTCTTTGGGCATCAGGCCCCACTTGACGCCCGTGGGAAAGCCAGCACCGCCGCGACCTTTCAAGCCGGCGTCTTTCACGGTCTGGACGATGTCGTCCTGGGCCATGTCGGCGAAGGCCTTGCGTGCTGCCGCGTAACCGTTCTTGGCCTGGTACTCGTCGAGCCACACCGCCTCGCCGTCGTCACGCAGGCGCCAGGTCAGGGGATGGGTCTCTGGCGAGCGCTTGATGCGGTTGGCCGGGCCGAAGGAAGTCAGGGTCATACGTAGCCCTCCAACAGCTTGGCAACGCCAGCTGGCTGTACGTCACCGAAGGTGTCGTCGTCGATCATCAGTGCCGGGGCCTTGTCGCAGTTGCCCAGGCAGCAGACCGGCAGCAGGGTGAAGCGGCCGTCGGCGGTGGTCTGGCCCAGGCCGATGCCCAGCTTGCTCTGGATTTCGCTGACCACGGACTCGTGGCCACCGATGTAGCAGACCATGCTGTCGCAGACGCGAATGATGTGGCGGCCAACCGGCTGGCGGAAAATCTGGCTGTAGAACGTCGCCACGCCTTCAACGTCGCTGGCCGGGATGCCGAGGATCTCGCCAATGGCGTACAGGGCGCCGTCCGGCACCCAGCCACGTTCCTTCTGGACGATCTTCAGGGCTTCGATCGACGCCGCGCGCGGGTCTTCGTAGTGATGCAACTCGTGCTCGATGGCCGAGCGCTCGGTTTCGCTCAGGGCGAAACGGTCTGTCTGGATAAGCGTGCTGTTCATGCTTAGCGGTCCACGTCGGCCATAACGAAATCGATACTACCCAGGTACGCGATCAAGTCCGCGACCATGCTGCCTTGGATCACCGAAGGGATCTGCTGCAGGTGCGGGAAGCTTGGGGTGCGAATCCGGGTGCGGTAGCTCATGGTGCCGCCATCGCTCGTCAGGTAATAACTGTTGATGCCCTTGGTTGCTTCGATCATCTGGAAGGATTCGTTGGCCGGCATGACCGGGCCCCACGAAACTTGCAGGAAGTGCGTGATCAGGGTCTCGATGTGCTGCAGCGTGCGCTCTTTGGGCGGCGGCGTGGTCAGCGGGTGATCCGCCTTGTACGGGCCTTCCGGCATGTTGCGCATGCATTGTTCGATGATCTTGAGGCTCTGGCGCATTTCTTCGACGCGCACGATGCAGCGGTCGTAGGCATCGCCATTGGCGGCCAGCGGCACTTCGAACTCGAAGTTCTCGTAACCGGAGTACGGGCGAGCCTTACGCAGGTCGAAGTCGCAACCGGTCGACCGCAGGCCGGAACCGGTGACGCCCCATTCCAGGGCTTCCTTGGTGTTGTAGGCCGCGACGCCGATGGTGCGGCCACGCAGGATACTGTTGTCCAGGGCGGCTTTCTGGTATTCGTCCAGACGCTTTGGCATCCACTCGACGAAATCCTTGACCAGTTTTTCCCAGCCGCGCGGCAGGTCGTGGGCGACGCCACCGATGCGGTACCAGGCCGGGTGCAGGCGGAAGCCGGTAATGGCTTCGATCACCGTGTACGCCTTCTGGCGGTCGGTGAAGGTGAAGAACACCGGGGTCATGGCGCCGACGTCCTGGATATAGGTACCCAGGAACAGCAGGTGGCTGGTGATCCGGAAGAACTCGGCCATCATGATGCGGATGACGTCGACCTTCTCGGGCACCTTGATCCCCGCCAGCTTCTCGACCGAGAGCACGTACGGCAGGTTGTTCATCACGCCGCCGAGGTAGTCGATACGGTCGGTGTACGGAATGAAGCTGTGCCAGGACTGACGCTCGGCCATCTTCTCGGCACCACGGTGGTGGTAACCGACGTCCGGTACGCAATCGACGATCTCTTCACCGTCCAGCTGCAGAATGATGCGGAACGCACCGTGGGCCGAAGGGTGGTTCGGACCCAGGTTGAGGAACATGTAGTCCTCGTTCGCGCCGGAACGCTTCATGCCCCAGTCTTCAGGCTTGAAGCGCGCGGCTTCTTCCTCGAGCTGTTGCTTGGCCAGGGTCAGGCTGAACGGGTCGAACTCGGTGGCGCGGGCCGGGAAGTCCTTGCGCAGCGGGTGACCTTCCCAGGTCGGCGGCATCATGATGCGACTCAGGTGCGGGTGGCCGGCAAAGTCGATGCCGTACATGTCCCACACTTCACGCTCGTACCAGTTGGCGTTCGGCCAGATACCGGTGACGGTCGGCACGCTGAGGTCGCTCTCGGACAAGGCGACCTTGATCATGACGTCACTATTACGTTCGATCGACATCAAGTGGTAGAACACGGTGAAGTCGACGCCGTTCGGCAGCCCTTGACGCTTGGTGCGCAGGCGCTCGTCCACGCCATGCAGGTCATAGAGCATGACGTACGGCTTGGGCAGGCTGCGCAGGAAGGTCAGGACTTCGACGAGTTTGGCGCGGGCAACCCAAAGCACCGGCATGCCGGTGCGAGTAGGCTGGGCGGTGAACGCCTCTGGGCCAAAACGGTTGTTCAGTTCGACGACCACATCCTGGTCGTCTGCCTTGTAAGGCGGGATGTACAGAGCACTGCCTGTAGTCATGGTTATTTATCGCTTTCGGTCAACGTAAAGAATGAAGCCAGCTTCTCGTTTCTTGGTAAGAACAGATCTGGATCAGACTTCGTCGGGGCTGCGCAGGTTGGTGACCTGAATACGCTGTTCGCGGCGCGCATCCTTTTGCGAAGGCATCTCGGCGCGATACACGCCTTGATCACCAACGACCCAGGAAAGTGGGCGACGCTCCTGGCCAATCGACTCCTGCAAGAGCATCAAGCCTTGCAGAAAAGCTTCAGGGCGGGGCGGGCAGCCAGGCACGTAGACGTCCACGGGCAGGAACTTGTCCACCCCTTGAACGACGGAGTAGATGTCGTACATGCCACCGGAGTTGGCGCACGAACCCATGGAGATGACCCATTTAGGCTCGAGCATTTGCTCGTAGAGACGCTGAATGATCGGCGCCATCTTGATGAAGCAGGTACCGGCGATAACCATGAAATCCGCCTGACGCGGCGATGCCCGGATAACCTCGGCGCCGAAGCGTGCGATGTCGTGGGGCGCCGTGAAGGCGGTGGTCATTTCCACGTAGCAGCACGAAAGACCGAAGTTGTACGGCCACAGGGAGTTCTTACGCCCCCAGTTGATCGTACCGTTCAGCACGTCTTCGAGCTTGCCCATGAAGATGTTTTTGTGGACTTGATCTTCTAACGGATCGGAAACGGTTTCCCGTTCGCCGATCGGGTACTGCTCGTTAGGAGCATCCGGGTCGATCCTGGTGAGATTGTATTGCATTGCCAAAGCCTCATTGTTTCAGCTTCGCTTGCCGCTTACGACGAGCTTCCGGAGCCCAGTCAAGGGCGCCCACTCGGAATAGGTAGACAAGGCCTGCCAACAGAATTGCTATGAAAACGAGAGCTTCGACGAATCCGGTCCAGCCGCTTTCGCGGACGGACACAGACCATGCAAAGAGAAAGAGGGCTTCGATATCGAAGATCACGAACAGCATCGCGACCAGATAGAATTTGGCTGAGAGCCGCAAGCGGGCGCCACCTGTAGGTAGCATGCCGGACTCGAACGGTTCGTTTTTGCTGCGGCCCCAGGCTTTTGACCCGAGGAGGCTGGAGACGCCGAGCATGAAGGCACAAAGGCCGCCGACACCCAGAAGGAAAATGGCAAAGCCCCAGTTGTGGGCCATGAGTCCTGTCGCTTCGGGCATGCTGGTAATCCTTAACAGAGAGCAAAGGTCTCTGAGCTTGATATAGAAATAAAGCAGTGACGATATGTCGCAGCGCAATCAATCCCGCTGATTTTATGGCTAAACACCGGGCAAGTAAATTTTCTGTGGCGAAATTATTTATAAGAATAAGGACATAGCACTGCTCAAAACCCCCGCAGCCCTTGCGTTGCGGGCATTAGCCGGGTTTTCATCAATATTGTTTTGTAGGGAATGTAACGAACATCGTCACGGCTAAATGATAATCAATATTGTTTGTGTCGGTTTTTAAACTGTTAAACGAGGTAAGAGCCGGGAAGTTGTCTTACATGCGCGTAACTGTAAGTAGCGACGGCGTGTGTTTTAGCTGATTTTTCGGGTGGCGATGGCGCTCTGGATCAATGATTTACTGCATGCGCCACCGTCCCCTGTAGGAGCGAGCGTGCTCGCGAAAAAACGTCCGGAAAACGCGGTCGTTCAGACAGGGCGCGTTATCGTTGGAGTCCTTCGAGCACGCTCGCTCCTACAGGGGGGCTGTGTTACTGAGAAATCACGCGCAAAAAAAACGCCCCGAACCAGTCGGGGCGTCAGATGTGCAGCGCTGCGGTTAGCTTTCTACTCGGTCCGCAACGGCCGTTTACTCAGAAGCCGATCAGTGGAACTGTTCTTCTTCGGTCGAACCGGTCAGTGCGGTAACCGAGGACGAGCCACCCTGGATCACGGTGGTCATGTCGTCGAAGTAGCCGGTGCCCACTTCCTGCTGGTGAGCCACGAAGGTGTAACCCTTGGCCGCGTCAGCGAATTCCTGCTCCTGCAGCTTCACGTAGGCGGTCATGTCGTTGCGGGCGTAGTCGTGCGCCAGGTTGAACATGCTGTGCCACATGTTGTGAATGCCGGCCAGGGTGATGAACTGGTGCTTGTAGCCCATGGCGGACAGTTCGCGCTGGAACTTGGCGATGGTCGCGTCGTCCAGGTTTTTCTTCCAGTTGAAGGAAGGCGAGCAGTTGTACGACAGCAGTTGGTCCGGGTATTCCTTCTTGATCGCTTCAGCGAAGCGACGAGCCTCGTCCAGGTCCGGCTTGGCGGTTTCGCACCAGATCAGGTCGGCATACGGTGCGTAGGCCAGGCCGCGAGCGATCGCCTGGTCCAGGCCAGCGCGTACTTTGTAGAAACCTTCCTGGGTGCGCTCGCCAGTCACGAACGGCTGGTCGTACGGGTCGCAGTCGGAAGTCAGCAGGTCAGCCGCGTTAGCGTCGGTACGTGCCAGGATGATGGTCGGCGTGCCGGCAACGTCAGCCGCCAGACGGGCAGCGGTCAGCTTCTGTACGGCTTCCTGGGTTGGAACCAGTACCTTGCCGCCCATGTGGCCGCATTTCTTCACGGATGCGAGCTGGTCTTCGAAGTGAACGCCGGCGGCGCCTGCCTCGATCATGCTCTTCATCAGCTCGTAGGCGTTCAGAACGCCGCCGAAACCGGCTTCGGCGTCGGCAACGATTGGCGCGAAGTAGTCGATGTAGCCCGCGTCGCCCGGGTTCTTGCCGGCTTTCCACTGGATCTGGTCGGCGCGACGGAACGAGTTGTTGATGCGCTTGACCACGGTCGGAACCGAGTCAACCGGGTACAGGGACTGGTCCGGGTACATCGATTCTGCAGAGTTGTTGTCTGCAGCAACCTGCCAGCCCGACAGGTAGATGGCCTGGATACCGGCCTTGACCTGTTGTACGGCCTGGCCGCCAGTCAGGGCGCCCATGCAGTTGACGAAATCTTTCTCAGGACGGAAGGCTGGCTTGGCACCCTGGGTGACCAGGTTCCACAGCTTTTCAGCGCCCATTTTTGCAAAGGTGTGCTCAGGTTGAACCGAGCCACGCAGACGGACGACGTCAGCAGCGGAGTAAGTGCGTGTCACGCCTTTCCAGCGCGGGTTTTCAGCCCAGTCTTTTTCAAGGGCTGCAATTTGCTGTTCGCGTGTCAGTGCCATGGAGATAAACCTCGTCGCATAGGTCTTGGGTGGAAAATTCCTGTTCCGCCACGTACGCACATTCAAAGTGGGGCGTAGATGGCTGCTCGCTGACCAGAGGCTTGAGGACTCAAGTCGGTTTGGCGCAGGAGGCGACGGGATGAACGGTGCTCGAGGAGGAGGCTGAGCAGGTAAGGGCGAGCTGTCGGGCGCATTTGGGCGTCGTGGGCCTTCATACGATCATCAGTGTGGTGCCGGGCTACCTATTACGCTTCCGTCCCTCGGGACAACTTCGTTCCAGTCGCAACCTCGTCAAACACACCTTGTGGGCGGTACAGACACGAATCGGCTCAGGTCGGTAAGGTGAGAGCGGCGATCCGAAGGCCCTTGCCAGGGCCCCTGATTAGCGGGAGCGAGGCCATCATGCCTTCGCTTTTTTGCCTCGTCAAACGTTTTGTAGTGCTTTTTTTCAGGCACTACATCTTTGGTCTAATACGACTAATCAGTCAGTTTCCGGTGTCTCAGTCCAAGGTGTCGACTTTCACCCGCAAGGTCATGTCATCCCGGCCTTGAGTCCCGTAGTGGCGGGTCATGCCTTGTTTGCCGGCCTGATTCTGGCGGTTGATGCCGGCCAGGGTGATCCATTCGCCCAGGCGGCCGCTGACGCTGGTGTCGGTACTTTGCACGTTCACTACATCGGGGCGTTCCTGGCTCATGTGGTCACGGTTGGTGCTGATGGCCAGGTGTACGGTTTCGCCGGTGACACTGGCGGTGACGTAGAAACCCTGGGTGACGTTGCGGTATTCGGTCTGGCTGAGCAGGCGGCCGTCGGTGTCGGTCCGGGTGCTGGTGAGCGGCACGCTCTGGCCGGTCTGGATCAGCGCGGGAACGCCTTCGCTGGCCTGAATCTGCTGGATGCCGCCCTCGCGGCTGGCGGTGCTGTAGCTGATGATCTGGGTTTGCGGGTCGCCGCTGTCTTGCTGGTTGTTTTCGCTGCTGTCGACGGTAATCAGCAGGCGCTTGGGGGCGGTGTCCAGTTGCGCTAGCAGGGCCTTGAGCCCGTCGATCTTGCCGGGTTCGGCGTTGACGATCAGTTGATTGCCGTAGGCGCTGACGGTGCCGTCCTTGCCGATGAAGTTCTGCGCAACCGGCAGCAGGTCTGCGCTGGTGCGATGGTTGAGCGGCACCACCTCGGTCGCGGCCATGGCCGAAAAGCTGCAGGTCAGCAGCAGCGTGGTGAGCAGGGTGCGTAGGGACATGTCCGTTATCTCCGCGTTCAAGTAGCTTGATAGTGCCAGTTTGTCGGCCTGCGGTGGGGCAAGTTGAATCGTAGACAGCAAAACGCCCCGGCATCCGAAGATGGCGGGGCGTTTTTGAGTGTGTGCCTGAGATCAGTGTAGGAGCGAGCGTGCTCGCGATGGATTTGAAGGCGATGCGTTTTGCCAGGCAGTACGCGTCATCGTTCACGTCCATCGCGAGCGGGCTCGCTCCTACAGGTGTGGATCAGGCACCGCGCACCATGTCTACGTGGGGAATCCCTGCTTCCAGGAATTCCTCGCTGACGATGCGAAAGCCCAGGCGCTCATAGAACGCCGTGGCCTGCACCTGGGCGCTGAGCATCTGCTGCTTGAGCCCGCGTTTCTCGGCTTCACCGATCACCGCTTGCATCAAGGCGTCGCCGACTTTCAGGCCGCGCCAGTCCTTGAGTACCGATACCCGGCCGATGTGGCCATCGGGCAGCAGGCGGGCGGTACCAATGGGGAAGTCACCTTCAAGGGCGAGGAAATGCACGGCGCTTGCGTCGTCGGCATCCCACTCCAGTTCAGGCGGAACCGATTGCTCGGCGATGAACACCGCTTCACGAATGCGCCGGATCTCGGCGTTATCCTTTTGCCAGTCTGCGACACTTACGTGAATCTTATTCATCGGCAAACCCCAGGCTTCCTTGCTTGACCAGTTCACACAGCAGGCTGCGGCCGTCTTCGTCGCTCAGCCACTGGCCGAGGTTGTCGATATGCAGGGCATCGGCGGCGCAGATCATTTTCAGCAGTTCACGCAGTTTGCCCGGCAAGTAACGGCTCTGGCCGCTGGCGAACAGCAGCAGGTCGTCGTCCACTTCCGACCACGCCAGGCGCGCGCTCGGGTTGCGGATCAGCACGGCGCCTTGTTCCAGGCTGCTCAGCAGGTCGTCTTCTTCCAGTTCCGGGCCAACCACCAGTTCGGGGTAGCGCGGCTCGGTCATGAACTGGCCGAACCAGGTCAGCAGCAGGCGTTCGTCGCTCATGTGCTCGGCCAGCAGGCTTTTCAGGCGGTCGAGGGCGTCGTGCTGGATCTGGTGCGGGTCGACGGCTGGCTGTGCGTCGGCGTCGGTGTAGCGCTCTTCGTCAGGCAGGAACTGGCTGAGGAAGTCGGTGAAGTGGGTCAGCACTTCGGCTGCGCTCGGGGCGCGGAAGCCGACCGAGTAGGTCATGCAGTCGTCGACCGCCACGCCGCAGTGGGCCAGGCGCGGCGGCAGGTACAGCATGTCACCCGGTTCCAGTACCCATTCCGCGGTTTCTTCGAATTCGGCGAGGATGCGCAGGTCGGCGTGTTGCAGCAGCGGGCTCTCGGAATCGCACATCTGGCCGATTTTCCAGTTGCGCTTGCCATGGCCTTGCAGCAGGAACACGTCGTAGTTGTCGAAGTGCGGGCCGACGCTGCCACCTGGCGCGGCGAAGCTGATCATCACGTCATCGATGCGCCAGCTCGGCAGGAAGCGGAAGTGCTCCAGCAACTCGCTGACTTCCGGCACGAACTGATCCACTGCCTGTACCAGCAGGGTCCACTCGCGCTCTGGCAGCTTGCTGAATTCGTCTTCGGCGAACGGGCCGCGGCGCAATTCCCACGGGCGCTCGCCGTGTTCGATGACCAGGCGCGATTCGACTTCTTCTTCCAGCGCCAGGCCGGCCAGTTCGTCGGCGTCGATCGGGCTTTCGAAGTCAGGGATCGCCTGGCGGATCAGCAGGGGTTTTTTCTGCCAGTAGTCGCGCAGGAATTCCCGTGCCGTGATGCCGCCCAGAAGTTGAAGAGGAATGTCAGGATTCATGTGTAACCTATTGAAAAAAAGCACTTTTCATACGGGAATAAAAACGCCCGGCGCTGCCGGGCGTCTCAAGAGGTCAAGCGACAGTCAGATGCGTTTGGCTTGTGCCACGGCGTTGCCGATGTAGTTGGCCGGGGTGAGCAGTTTCAGCTCGGCCTTAGCCTCGGCAGGCATGTCCAGTGCATCGATGAAAGTCTGCAGCGCTTCAGGGCTGATGCCCTTGCCACGGGTCAGTTCTTTCAGCTTTTCGTACGGGTTTTCGATGTTGTAGCGGCGCATCACGGTCTGGATCGGCTCGGCCAGTACTTCCCAGCAAGCGTCCAGGTCAGCGGCGATCTTCTGGGCGTTGAGCTCCAGCTTGCTGATGCCTTTGAGGCTGGCTTCGTACGCGATCACGCTATGGGCGAAGCCCACGCCGAGGTTGCGCAGTACGGTGGAGTCGGTCAGGTCGCGCTGCCAGCGGGAGATTGGCAGTTTGCTCGCCAGGTGCTGGAACAGGGCGTTGGCGATCCCCAGGTTGCCTTCGGAGTTTTCGAAGTCGATCGGGTTGACCTTGTGCGGCATGGTCGAGGAACCGATTTCGCCGGCGATGGTGCGCTGCTTGAAGTAGCCCAGGGAAATGTAGCCCCAGATGTCGCGGTCGAAGTCGATCAGGATGGTGTTGAAGCGCGCGATGGCGTCGAACAGCTCGGCGATGTAGTCGTGCGGCTCGATCTGCGTGGTGTACGGGTTGAAGCCCAGGCCCAGCTCGTCTTCGATGAAGGTGCGGGCGTTGGCTTCCCAGTCGATCTGCGGGTAGGCCGACAGGTGGGCGTTGTAGTTGCCCACGGCGCCGTTGATCTTGCCCAGTAGCGGAACGGCGGCGACCTGAGCGATCTGGCGCTCCAGGCGGTAAACCACGTTGGCCAGTTCCTTGCCCAGGGTAGTCGGCGAAGCCGGCTGGCCGTGGGTGCGCGACAGCATCGGCACGTCGGCGAAACGGATCGCCAGTTCGCGGATAGCCTCGGCAGTCTGGCGCATCAGCGGCAGCATCACTTCATCACGGCCTTCGCGCAGCATCAGGGCGTGGGACAGGTTGTTGATGTCCTCGCTGGTGCAGGCAAAGTGGATGAACTCACTGACCTTGGCCAGTTCCGGCAGCTTGGCCGCTTGTTCCTTGAGCAGGTACTCGATGGCTTTGACGTCGTGGTTGGTGGTGCGCTCGATCTCTTTGACACGCTCGGCGTGTTCCAGGGAGAAGTTTTCCGCCAGGGTGTTCAGCGCAGCGTTGGCTTCGGCAGAAAACGCCGGCACTTCGCTGATGGCGGGGTGAGCGGCCAGGCGCTGGAGCCAGCGCACTTCAACCAGTACGCGAGCGCGGATCAGGCCGTACTCGCTGAAAATTGGGCGCAGGGCCTGGGTTTTGCCGGCGTAGCGGCCGTCAACAGGGGAAACCGCAGTGAGCGAAGAGAGCTGCATGGGGTGTTCTCGGACAGTCGGGCAACGAAATGGGGCGCGTATCATACATGAAAAAATCCGCCGGTCCGTTGCCAACTGACCAGCGTATTACGCGTTACAGACTACAAAAGCGATGTTTCAGGTGCGGTTCAGCTGCTGCGCATCAGCGGATACAGCTCTTTGAGCAGTTTGCGCCGGCTGATCACCAGCTGCCAGCGATGGCCGCCCAGTTGCCGCCACAGGCGCGCCGAGCGGATGCCGGCCAACAGCAGGGCACGGATCTTCGAGGCGTTGCTCGGTTGCTGCAGGTTGCGCATGTCACCGTGTACCTGGATGCGTTGGCGCAGGGTGCTCAACGTGTCCTGATACAGCGCGCCACAGGCGGCGATCACGTTTTCGTGAGCCGGGCCGAAATGTTCCACCTGGGACTGGATCTGGGGCAGACGCTTGCCGATGACTTCGAGCATGTCCTCGCGCTTGGCCAGTTGTCGCTCAAGGCCCAGCATCGACAGGGCGTAGCGCAGCGGTTCGCGTTGCAGGGTGTTGGGGTCGCGCTCGAGGGCGCCGATCAGTGCGCGATAGCCTTCGCGCAAATTGAGGTCGTCGCCACCGTAGACTTCCAGGGTGTCCTTGGGGTCGCGGATCAGCAGGCTGCCGAGCATGCAGGTCAGGCCCGCTTCGCTGACCTGGCCGGTCTTGGCGATCTTGTCCACTAGCACGGCGGCCAGAAACACGCCGCCCAGTGCCGTCAGTTGCTCCTGGGTCGGGCTCATGGGCGCGAATCCTTGCTGTGCCAGGGTTCGGCGACTTCAATGACGCCGCCACCGAGGCAGATTTCACCGTCGTAGAAGACGACCGACTGGCCCGGGGTGACCGCGCGTTGCGGGTCGTCGAAGATGGCGCGGTAGCCGCTGGCGGTTTTTTCCAGGGTGCAGGGCTGGTCGCCCTGGCGGTAGCGTACTTTCGCCGTCAGGCGGCGTGGCTCGCTCAGGTCGACCGGGTTGACCCAGTAGATCTCGGAGGCGAGCAGGGCGCGGGAGAACAACCACGGGTGGTCGTTGCCCTGGCCTACGATCAGCTCGTTGTGCTCCAGGTCCTTGATCAACACGTACCACGGCTCGTCGCTGGCGTCTTTCAGGCCGCCGATGCCCAGGCCCTGGCGCTGGCCGATGGTGTGGTACATCAGGCCATGGTGGCGGCCGATCACTTCACCTTCGGTGGTCTTGATTTCGCCTGGCTGGGCCGGCAGGTATTGCTTGAGGAAGTCGCTGAAGCGTCGCTCACCGATAAAGCAGATGCCGGTGGAGTCTTTCTTCTTGGCGGTGGCCAGGTCGTGTTTCTCGGCGATTGCGCGCACTTCGGGTTTTTCCAGTTCGCCAACCGGGAACAGGGTCTTGGCGATCTGTTCACCGCCCACGGCGTGCAGGAAGTAGCTCTGGTCCTTGTTCGGGTCCAGGCCCTTGAGCAGTTCGGTGCGGCCATCGATGTCGCGGCGGCGCACATAGTGGCCGGTGGCGATCAGGTCGGCACCGAGCATCATGGCGTAGTCGAGGAACGCCTTGAACTTGATTTCACGGTTGCACAGGATGTCCGGGTTCGGCGTGCGACCGGCCTTGTATTCGGCCAGGAAGTGCTCGAACACGTTGTCCCAGTACTCGGCAGCGAAGTTGGCGGTGTGCAGCTTGATGCCAATCCTGTCGCATACGGCCTGGGCGTCTGCCAGGTCATCCATGGCGGTGCAGTACTCCGTACCGTCGTCCTCTTCCCAGTTCTTCATGAACAGGCCTTCCACCTGGTAACCCTGCTCGATCAGCAGTAAGGCAGAAACGGAAGAGTCCACGCCGCCGGACATGCCGACAATGACGCGCTTCTTTTGAGTGTCAGAAGGGGCTGGATCACGCATAGGAGTTTAATGAGTGTCTTGAAAAAGGACGCGATTCTAGCAGGCCCGGGCCCACAAGGCTAAAGAGAAGGGCGGATCAGTTCGAGGTCGAAGTGCTTACCGTCCAGATAATCGTCGATACAGCGGATGATCAGCTCGCTGCGCCAGTGGTCGCGCTGATTCATGAGCTCGTCGCGGGTCAGCCACTTGGCGCCGACGATGCCGTCGTCCAGTTGATAGTCCGGATGGTGTTGCAGCTGTTTGGCGCTGAAGCAGACCCGTTGATAGGTTACGCCGTTACTGGGGGCGGTGTAGAGGTAAATGCCGATAACGCCGGTGGGTTCGACGTCCCAGCCGGTTTCCTCGAGGGTTTCGCGCACGGCGGCTTCGATCAGGGTTTCGTCTGGATCCAGGTGGCCGGCGGGCTGGTTGAGCACCGTGCGCCCAGCCTTGAGTTCTTCGACCATCAGGAAGCGACCGTTGTCCTCGACGATGGTGGCGACGGTGATGTGGGGGAGCCAATCCATAAGATGCACTCGATGTTTAGTATTGGAACGCCGTCCCAGCATACAAGCGGGCTTCGGTTTCTAGGGTTGAATTTTTGTCGCGGCCAGAAGCAGAAACCCCGGCGCTGGGCCGGGGTTCCTTTGCATCCTTACAACCTTACACCAGCGCAGCAATCGCCGCGTTGAAGGTGTTGCTCGGGCGCATGGCCTTGCTGATCAGCTCGGCGCTGGCGTGGTAGTAGCCGCCGATGTCCACTGGCTTGCCCTGCACGGCGTTGAGCTCGGCAACGATGGTCGCCTCGTTCTCGGTCAGGGTCTTGGCCAGTTGGGTGAACTGGGCCTGCAGCGCAGCGTCTTCGGTCTGGGCGGCCAGGGACTGAGCCCAGTACAGCGCCAGGTAGAAGTGGCTGCCGCGGTTGTCGATGTTGCCGACTTTGCGCGATGGCGACTTGTTGTTATCCAGGAACTGGCCGGTGGCCTGGTCCAGGGTCTTGGCCAGAACCAGCGCCTTGGGGTTGTTGTAGGTAACACCCAGGTGCTCGAGGGATGCGGCCAGGGCCAGGAACTCGCCCAGCGAATCCCAGCGCAGGAAGTTTTCTTCCAGCAGCTGTTGAACGTGCTTCGGCGCCGAACCGCCAGCGCCGGTTTCGAACAGGCCACCGCCATTCATCAGCGGTACGATCGACAGCATCTTGGCGCTAGTGCCCAGTTCCATGATCGGGAACAGGTCTGTCAGGTAGTCGCGCAGCACGTTGCCGGTCACCGAGATGGTGTCGAGGCCTTCGCGGGTACGGTCCAGGGTGAACTTCATCGCGTCGACAGGCGACATGATGCGGATGTCCAGGCCGGCGGTGTCGTGATCCTTCAGGTAGGCCTGAACTTTCTCGATCACCACGCCGTCGTGGGCGCGCATCGGGTCCAGCCAGAAGATTGCCGGAGTTGCACTTGCGCGAGCACGGTTGACGGCCAGCTTGACCCAGTCCTGGATCGGTGCGTCTTTGGTCTGGCACATGCGGAAGATGTCGCCGGCTTCAACCGATTGCTCCAGCAGGGTGCGACCGGCGCTGTCGGAAACGCGAACCACGCCGTCGGCCTTGATCTGGAAGGTCTTGTCGTGGGAGCCGTACTCTTCGGCTTTTTTCGCCATCAGGCCAACGTTTGGCACGCTGCCCATGGTGGTCGGATCGAAGGCGCCGTGTTGCTTGCAGTCTTCGATCACCGCCTGGTAGATGGTGGCATAGCAGCGATCCGGGATCACGGCCTTGGTGTCGTGCAGCTGGCCGTCGGTGCCCCACATTTTGCCGGAGTCACGGATCATGGCCGGCATCGAGGCGTCGACGATGACGTCGCTCGGCACGTGCAGGTTGGTGATGCCTTTGTCGGAGTTGACCATGGCCAGCGACGGACGAACGGCGTAGACCGCCTGGATGTCGGCTTCGATCGCAGCTTGTTGCTCGGCCGGCAAGGCCTTGATGCGAGCGTACAGGTCGCCGATGCCGTTGTTCAGGTTGAAGCCGATTTGAGCCAGCACGTCAGCGTGCTTGGCCAGTGCGTCTTTATAGAACTCGGCAACGATCTGGCCGAACATGATCGGGTCGGAGACCTTCATCATGGTGGCTTTGAGGTGGACCGACAGCAGCACACCCTTGGCCTTGGCGTCTTCGATCTCGGCAGCAATGAAGCTGCGCAGCGCGTTTTTGCTCATGACCGCGCAATCGAGGATCTCACCGGCTTGTACGGTGGTTTTTGCCTTCAGGACGGTGGAGGTGCCGTCCTGGGCGATCAGTTCGATTTTGACGGCGTCAGCGGCGTCGATCAGGGCGGCCTTTTCGCTGCCGTAGAAATCGCCGGTGCTCATGTGAGCGATGTGGGACTTGGAGTCCTTGGCCCAGGCGCCCATTTTGTGCGGGTGCTTGCGTGCGTAGTTCTTGACCGACAGCGGAGCGCGGCGGTCGGAGTTGCCTTCGCGCAGAACCGGGTTGACCGCGCTGCCCTTGATCTTGTCGTAACGCGCCTTGGCGTCCTTGTCGGCATCGCTGGTAACGGTTTCCGGGTAGTCCGGCAGGGCGTAGCCCTGGGCTTGCAGCTCTTTGATCGCGGCTTGCAGCTGTGGAACCGAAGCGCTGATGTTCGGCAACTTGATGATGTTGGCTTCAGGCGTAACGGCCAGGGCGCCCAGTTCGGCGAGGTGGTCGGCTACGGCTTTGTCGCCCAGTTGCTCGGGGAAGCTGGCCAGAATACGACCTGCCAGCGAGATATCGCGGGTTTCGACAGCGATATCGGCCGAAGCGGTGAAGGCTTCAACGATCGGGAGCAGGGAATAGGTGGCGAGGGCGGGAGCTTCGTCGGTGAAGGTGTAGATGATCTTCGAGCGGGTGGGCATATTCGGATTAACTCTCTTCTTTGCTAGAGCGTGCGCAGAAACTCGAGGGGCGCCGGGTAAGCGCGTTCGTTCAAAGTCATCCATGAGCCGAATGTCGAGGTTTCTTCGCGGTGATGTTGGGTGCATCAGTCGAGCGTCAAGCGGGTGGACTGCGGTAACAGTCCGGCTTTTCGGGCCTCGGGTCTCGGCTACATTTCCTGTCGCAGAGCGGTCGGCCGTCGTGACTCTGTGGTCAGCGGCGGCATTATACATAGGTAGCTGGCAAAGCGCCGATGGTTCATACGCAACTCCTCTCGTCCATTGGTCTAAAGGTCGCACCCGCATCGGGGAGTAGAGGCAGCCAATGTGCTTGAATTTGGCGCTTTTCCCTTTGCTTTCAGGCTTGTAGGCCGCGAACTGCACCGGTTTCGCTACCTGGGAGTGGAACATGAGGTTCCCGTCCAGATTCAACTGGGGTACGCTCGGACGCAGCCAGATGTTCAATCCACACAACGGAGTTCAGCATGGGATACAAGAAGATTCAGGTTCCAGCAGTCGGCGACAAAATCACCGTCAACGCAGACCATTCTCTCAATGTTCCTAACAACCCGATCATCCCGTTCATTGAAGGGGATGGTATTGGCGTTGATATCAGCCCGGTCATGATCAAGGTTGTCGATGCTGCTGTTAAGAAGGCTTACGGCGGCGAACGCAAGATTTCCTGGATGGAAGTGTATGCCGGGGAAAAAGCGACTCAGGTTTACGATCAGGACACCTGGCTGCCTCAGGAGACTCTGGACGCAGTCAAGGATTACGTGGTTTCCATCAAGGGTCCGCTGACCACGCCGGTCGGTGGCGGTATTCGCTCCCTCAACGTTGCCCTGCGCCAGCAGCTTGACCTGTATGTGTGCTTGCGCCCAGTGCGCTGGTTCGAAGGCGTGCCTAGCCCGGTCAAGAAGCCGGGCGACGTCGACATGACGATCTTCCGCGAGAACTCGGAAGACATCTACGCCGGTATCGAGTGGAAGGCCGGCTCGCCGGAGGCGACCAAGGTCATCAAGTTCCTTAAAGAAGAAATGGGCGTCACCAAGATCCGTTTCGACGAAAACTGCGGCATCGGCGTCAAGCCGGTTTCCCTGGAAGGTACCAAGCGTCTGGCTCGCAAGGCCCTGCAGTATGTGGTCGACAATGATCGTGATTCGCTGACCATCGTCCACAAGGGCAACATCATGAAGTTCACCGAAGGTGCCTTCAAGGAATGGGCCTACGAAGTGGCGGCGCAAGAATTCGGCGCCACCCTGCTCGACGGCGGTCCGTGGATGCAGTTCAAGAACCCGAAAACCGGCAAGAATGTCATCGTCAAGGACGCCATCGCCGACGCCATGCTCCAGCAGATCCTGCTGCGCCCGGCCGAGTACGATGTGATTGCCACCCTGAACCTGAACGGCGACTACCTGTCCGATGCCCTGGCGGCTGAAGTCGGTGGTATCGGTATTGCGCCAGGTGCCAACCTGTCCGACACCGTGGCCATGTTTGAAGCGACCCACGGTACTGCGCCCAAGTATGCCGGCAAAGACCAGGTGAACCCGGGCTCGCTGATCCTGTCCGCTGAAATGATGCTGCGCCACATGGGCTGGACCGAAGCGGCCGACCTGATCATCAAGGGCACCAACGGCGCTATCTCGGCCAAGACCGTGACCTACGACTTCGAACGTCTGATGGAAGGCGCCACCTTGCTGTCTTCTTCGGCGTTTGGTGATGCACTGATCTCGCATATGTAAGCGGATCGGCGGCCAACAAAAAACCGGCCGGCTCAAGTGATTGAGTCGGCCGGTTTTTTTATGATCGGATGTTTGTCGGATTACGCCGTGGCGGTGTGGGTCTGCTCTGCCTGGGTGGCGGCTTGAGTTTCCTTGGCGGTGTTGATGTTGACGGCATGCAAGCCCTTGGGTCCCTGGATGATCTCGAAGATCACCGGTTGGCCTGCCTTCAGGGTCTTGTAGCCCTCCATCGTGATGGCGGAGTAGTGGGCAAACAGGTCATCCGTTTTGCCTTCTTCATTGATAAAACCGTAACCCTTGGCATTGTTGAACCATTTCACCTTGCCGACTGCCATGCTCATATCCCTCTGCAACAGACTCCATCACTGGAGTATCATCCAGTTAATCCTCGTCAAATCCTCCATAATTGGATTCGACGGCAAGGACCTTTTTTACCCACTGTGGGCTCTATTGGTTGTAACACTGTTTTACCGATAGTCAAGGCATCCAGGTATTCGGAGTTGAAAAGCTCTAGCGCCGCCCCCACCACTGTATTCAGCTCAACTGACGAACCTTTCTTTCCATGCATGCAATCAGCCAGATTCGACTAACATTCAATCAGGATCGCCCGGATTTACACGACGACGATTCCGCAGGCATTGCTGTACAGGAGGCAAAACCTGCGTTGCAGGCGCCGCCGATGTACAAGGTGGTTTTGTTCAACGATGACTACACACCGATGGATTTCGTCGTCGAAGTGCTCGAGGTGTTTTTTAACCTGAATCGAGAGCTGGCGACCAAGGTAATGCTGGCCGTCCATACAGAAGGACGGGCAGTATGTGGATTGTTTACCCGCGACATCGCCGAGACTAAGGCCATGCAGGTCAACCAGTACGCCAGGGAAAGCCAGCATCCGCTACTCTGTGAAATCGAGAAGGACGGTTAACGCCGACCACTTGGGTATGAGGTGAAGCTATGTTAAACCGCGAGCTCGAAGTCACCCTCAATCTCGCCTTCAAGGAGGCGCGTTCGAAACGTCATGAGTTCATGACTGTCGAACACCTCCTGTTGGCTCTATTGGATAATGAGGCCGCCGCCACCGTTTTGCGTGCTTGCGGCGCAAACCTCGACAAACTCAAGCATGACCTGCAGGAGTTCATCGACTCCACCACGCCTTTGATTCCTGTCCATGACGAGGATCGCGAAACCCAGCCAACCCTGGGCTTCCAGCGTGTACTGCAACGTGCAGTCTTCCATGTACAGAGCTCGGGTAAACGCGAAGTGACCGGCGCCAACGTGCTGGTTGCGATCTTCAGTGAGCAAGAGAGTCAGGCCGTGTTCCTGCTTAAACAGCAGAGCGTTGCCCGTATCGATGTCGTCAATTACATCGCCCACGGCATCTCCAAAGTGCCCGGGCATGGCGATCACTCCGAGGGTGAGCAAGATATGCAGGACGACGAGGGCGGTGAGTCTTCTTCTTCAGGCAATCCTCTGGATGCATATGCCAGCAACCTCAACGAGCTGGCGCGCCAGGGGCGTATCGACCCGCTGGTCGGGCGTGAAATGGAAGTTGAGCGCGTTGCGCAGATTCTGGCGCGTCGGCGCAAGAACAACCCGCTGCTGGTGGGTGAGGCTGGCGTGGGTAAAACCGCGATTGCCGAAGGCCTGGCCAAGCGCATTGTCGACAATCAGGTGCCTGATCTGTTGGCCAATAGCGTGGTGTATTCCCTTGACCTGGGCGCCTTGCTGGCGGGTACCAAGTACCGCGGCGATTTCGAGAAGCGCTTCAAGGCGCTGCTCCATGAGCTGAAAAAACGTCCGCAGGCCATCCTGTTCATCGACGAGATCCACACTATCATCGGCGCCGGTGCTGCGTCCGGTGGCGTCATGGATGCATCCAACCTGCTCAAGCCGCTGCTGTCGTCGGGTGATATCCGCTGCATTGGCTCGACCACGTTCCAGGAATTTCGTGGAATCTTCGAGAAAGACCGTGCCCTGGCCCGACGCTTCCAGAAAGTCGATGTATCGGAGCCTTCGGTCGAAGACACCATCGGCATCCTGCGCGGCCTGAAAGGGCGTTTCGAGCTCCATCACAATATCGAATACAGTGATGAAGCCCTGCGCGCCGCGGCTGAACTGGCTTCGCGCTACATCAACGACCGGCACATGCCGGACAAGGCCATCGACGTGATCGACGAGGCGGGTGCGTATCAGCGCTTGCAGCCGGTCGAGAAACGGGTGAAACGCATCGAAGTGCCACAGGTCGAGGACATCGTCGCGAAAATCGCGCGGATTCCGCCTAAACACGTGACCAGTTCCGACAAAGAACTGCTGCGTAACCTCGAGCGTGATCTGAAGCTGACGGTGTTTGGTCAGGATGCGGCGATTGACTCGCTGTCTACCGCGATCAAGCTGTCCCGTGCTGGCCTCAAGTCGCCTGACAAGCCGGTCGGTTCATTCCTGTTCGCCGGTCCCACGGGCGTCGGTAAAACCGAAGCGGCCCGGCAGTTGGCCAAGGCGATGGGGATCGAACTGGTTCGTTTCGACATGTCCGAGTACATGGAGCGTCACACCGTATCGCGTCTGATCGGTGCGCCTCCAGGTTATGTCGGGTTCGACCAGGGCGGCCTGTTGACCGAGGCCATCACCAAGCAGCCCCATTGCGTGTTGTTGCTCGATGAAATCGAGAAGGCGCATCCGGAAGTCTTCAACCTGCTGCTGCAGGTCATGGACCACGGTACGCTCACCGATAACAACGGGCGCAAGGCGGACTTCCGTAACGTGATCGTGATCATGACGACCAACGCCGGCGCTGAAACCGCGGCCCGTGCCTCGATCGGTTTCACCTATCAGGATCACTCGTCCGATGCGATGGAAGTGATCAAGAAGAGTTTCACGCCGGAGTTCCGCAACCGCCTGGACACCATTATCCAGTTTGGTCGCCTCAGCCATGAGGTTATCAAGAGTGTGGTGGACAAGTTCCTTACCGAGCTTCAGGCGCAGCTGGAAGACAAGCGCGTGCAACTGGAAGTGACCGATGCCGCACGCAGTTGGCTGGCGGCGGGAGGCTACGACACGGCAATGGGTGCTCGACCCATGGCCCGTTTGATCCAGGACAAGATCAAGCGTCCGCTGGCGGAGGAGATCCTCTTTGGCGAACTGGCCGACCATGGCGGTGTGGTGCACATCGACATCAAGGATGGCGAGCTGACCTTCGACTTCGAGACTACGGCTGAAATGGCCTGATGGTTGTTGACCTGCTGTAAAGCGAAAGGCGCCTGTTGGCGCCTTTTTGCTGTCTACTCGGTTGGGGGGGGTATCCGGTGTTGCGGTTGAGGCCGCTGGCTGTGTGTTGGTGGGTGTGTATATCCGTTGCTGCGGTTAAGGCCGCTGGCGGTTTCGCCCTTACGGCGACTCACTTTTTTGACAAGCGCCTCAAAAAAGTAAGCAAAAAAACGCTCGCCCCGAGCGTCCGGCCCCTCGCTAAGGCTCGGCGTTCCTTCGCTCCGGTATCCATCTGGGGGCATCGTCCTCCGGTTTGCTTCGCTGCACCTCCATGCGATGTGTTCGACTTCGTCGAACGGCGCTGCGCGCCAATCCCCAGATGAATACCTACGCTCAGCCTCCCGAAGGGGCGGGCAAATCAAAAGCGAGGCGGCCTGCCGGCCGGCCTGATTGTTGGTGTGTTCAGTTCGTTTGTGCGGGGGGGCTAAGATCTTTGGCTTTGGCTTTGGCTTTGGCTTTGGCTTTGGCTTTGGCTTTGGCTTTGGCTTTGGCTTCGGCTTTTGATCTTGCTTTTGCTCTTTCGCCCCATCGGCAGGCCGAGCGTAGGTGTGCATCAGGGGGAAGGCGCGTAGCGCCGTTCGGTGAAGCCGAACACATCGAGAGGAGGTCGTCGCGAAGCAGACCGGAGGCGATGCCCCCTGATGGGCACCGTAGCGAGGGAATACCGAGCCTTGGCGAGGTACCGTACGCCGGGGCGAAAGCCTTTTGGTTCCTTTTTGGCGTTTGAAAAAGGGACTCGCTGTAAGAGCGAAACCGCCAGCGGCCTTAACCGCAGGAACGGATATGTACACAGCCCAGGCTGTAAAAGCGAAGCCGCCAGCGGCCGTTACCGCAGAAATGGATATGTGCTCGATCTACGCAAACAACAGACAAACAAAAACGCCCGGCATAAACCGGGCGTTTTGTATTGACTTGATTAGCGAGCGCGGTAAGTGATGCGCCCTTTGCTCAAGTCATAGGGCGTCAGCTCGACGCGCACCTTGTCACCGGTAAGAATACGAATGTAGTTCTTGCGCATCTTGCCGGAAATATGCGCGGTTACGACGTGCCCATTTTCCAACTCCACACGAAACATGGTGTTGGGCAGGGTGTCGACGACAGTGCCTTCCATTTCGAAGCTGTCTTCTTTCGACATGCAGTAAAGCCCTCGGTATCCAATGAATGGCCCGGTGCAACTGCGCCAGGCAAAAGCGGCGTGCATTGTGCCCGAAAAGTGGGGTTCAAGCCAAGGGATTTAGGGAGCAGGCTAGTTCAGGACCACCCAGCGCTGGTTAATCAGCAGCTCTATGGGGCGATATTGGGTCTTGTAGCTCATTTTTTTGCAGTTCTTGATCCAGTATCCAAGGTACACCGCATCAAGGCCCAGGCGGCGGGCTTCGCCGATTTGCCAGAGGATGGCATAACGCCCCAGGCTGCGGCGCTCTTCGTCGGGGTCATAGAAGGTATACACCGCGGACAACCCGTTGGGCAGCAGGTCGGTCACGGCGATCGCCAGCAGGCGACCTTCGAGGCGGAATTCATAGAAGCGCGAAAAAGGCAGGTCACGGACCAGAAAGGTCGAGAACTGATCACGGCTGGGCGGGTACATGTCGCCGTCGGCGTGACGCTGTTCAATGTAGCGTTGATAGAGGTCGAAGTATTCTTCGCTGAAACCGGGTTTCGCCGGGCGCACCTGCACGTCGGCGTTGCGCTTGAAAATGCGTTTCTGTTGCCGGTTGGGGGTGAACTGCATGACCGGAATGCGCGCAGGCACACACGCATTGCAGTTCTGGCAATGAGGTCGGTACAGGTGGTCGCCACTGCGACGAAAACCCATTTCCGACAGGTCTGCATAGACATGCACATCCATGGGCTGGCTAGGGTCGAGAAACAGCGTCGTCGCCTGTTCCTCTGGCAGGTAGCTGCAAGAGTGGGGCTGAGTGGCATAAAACTTGAGGCGCGCCAACTCGGTCATGAATCAACCCTCGGGATTTGCTGTTCAATTAAGTGTAAGCCACGGGCGCCAAAGGCGCCTAGCAAACCCATGTGGCGCGGTTGGGTAGATCAAGGTGCTGTGCCAGGTAGCCGGCAAACTCCCGGCGCGGGATCGAGCGGGCACCCAGACTGTGCAGGTGGCCGGTGGGCATCTGGCAGTCGATCAGCACAAAGCCTGCGTCCTTGAGGTGGTTGACGAGAGTGGCAAAGCCGTACTTGGAGGCGTTGTCGGCGTGGCTGAACATCGACTCGCCAAAAAACAGTTGCCCCATCGCCAAGCCATAGAGACCACCCACCAGCACGCCTTGATCCCAAACTTCCACGGAATGGGCGTGGCCGCGGGCATGGAGTTCGGTGTAGGCGCTTTGCATGGCGTCGGTGATCCAGGTGCCGTCGGCGTAGTCCCGTGGTGCGGCGCAGGCGCTGATAACGGCGGTGAAGTCTTGGTCGAAGGTGACCTGGTAGCGCTTTTGTCGCAGTAGTTTGGCGAGGCTGCGAGAAACATGCAGTTCGTCGGGAAACAAGACGGTGCGCGGGTCGGGAGACCACCAAAGAATCGGTTGGCCTTCCGAGAACCAGGGGAAACAGCCGTGGCGATAGGCATGGACCAGCCGATCGGCGGACAGGTCGCCGCCAGCGGCGAGCAGGCCGTTGGGCTCGCGCATGGCTTTTTCCAGCGGCGGGAATGTCAGGGAGTTGCGTTGTAACCAGGTCAGCATGGCATCCAGCTTACAGAAGGGGAGGGCGGCGGCAGGTCCGGCCTGCCGCCATGGCTCTGATTCAGTTGTCGTCGAGGTATTTTTCAGCGTCCAGCGCCGCCATGCAACCGGCACCGGCGGAGGTCACTGCCTGGCGGTACACGTGGTCGGCGACATCGCCGGCGGCAAACACGCCGTTGATTTCGGTGGCGGTGGCATTGCCTTCGCTACCGCCCTGCACCCGCAGGTAGCCGTTATGCATCTCCAACTGGCCCTGGAACAGATCCGTATTGGGTTTGTGGCCAATGGCGATGAACACGCCCGCCAGCGGTAGTTCGCGGGTTTCGCCAGTGTTGCTGTCGCGCAGGCGGGCACCGGTGACACCGCTGGCATCGCCCAGTACTTCGTCGAGGTTCTGGTTCCAGTGCAGATGGATATTACCGTTTGCGGCCTTTTCGAACAGTTTGTCCTGCAGGATCTTCTCCGAGCGCAGTTTGTCGCGGCGGTGAATCAGGTGAACCTCCCTGGCAATGTTGGACAGGTACAGCGCTTCTTCAACGGCGGTATTGCCGCCGCCGACCACCGCGACCACCTGGTTGCGATAGAAAAAGCCGTCGCAGGTGGCGCAGGCCGAAACCCCCTTGCCGGCGAAGGCCTCTTCCGAAGGCAGGCCCAGGTACTGGGCCGAGGCGCCGGTGGCGATGATCAGCGCGTCGCAGGTGTAGGTGCCGCTGTCGCCGATGAGTTCGAACGGGCGCTGCTGCAACTTGGCGGTGTGGATGTGGTCGTAGACGATTCGGGTGTCAAAGCGCTCGGCATGCTTTTGCATGCGTTCCATGAGTACCGGGCCGGTGAGGCCTTCGACGTCCCCGGGCCAGTTGTCGACTTCGACGGTGGTGGTTAGCTGGCCACCTGCCTGTATGCCGGTGATGACAACGGGTTTGAGGTTGGCGCGGGCAGCATAAACGGCGGCGCTGTAACCGGCGGGGCCGGAGCCCAGAATGATCAGGCGTGAATGCTTGGGTTCGCTCATAAAAACACCTCATAAGCCTTTGTCACAAAAGAGAATGCATGCTCAAATTGACCCGCGTGCACTGTACTTTTGGCTATGCTGTAGCCGAAGACCTGAAGCATGGCATCGGACGCACAAACCCGTACAATACCGGGCTGTTACAGTGTATTTATCAAAATAAGCAGTGCATGCCGTGTTTATAAAAACCCGAGTGCAGTGTTAAAAGTAGTCCCAGTTGCACCTGTTCACTTTTTTACCTGCCTGGATTGGGCAGTTTTATAGTCATTCAACAGATGGACGCGCCAAGGGCGCAGGAAAAGAAGCGTTTTGAAGAAATCCACCGCAGCACCTAAAACAGTCGTTCCGCTCTGGCGTCAGCACCTGCACTACCGTCTCAAGGAAGGTGCGCTGATCGCCATTGGCGCCTTGTGCCTGTTCCTGATGATGGCCTTGCTGACCTACGGCAAGGACGATCCGGGCTGGAGCCACAACAGCAAGATTGACGATGTGCAGAACTTCGGTGGGCCGGCCGGCTCCTACAGCGCCGATATCCTGTTCATGGTGCTGGGTTACTTCGCCTACATCTTCCCGCTGTTGCTGGCGGTCAAGACCTACCAGATCTTCCGCCAGCGCCATGAGCCGTGGCAGTGGAGTGGCTGGCTGTTCTCCTGGCGCCTGATCGGCCTGGTGTTCCTGGTGTTGTCGGGCGCGGCCCTGGCCCACATCCATTTCCATGCTCCGACCGGGCTGCCGGCGGGCGCCGGTGGTGCGCTGGGGGAAAGCCTGGGGGATCTGGCGCGGAACGCGCTGAACATCCAGGGCAGCACCCTGATGTTCATTGCCCTGTTCCTGTTCGGCCTGACCGTGTTCACCGACCTGTCATGGTTCAAGGTGATGGACCTGACCGGCAAGATCACCCTCGACCTGTTCGAGGTGTTCCAGGGCGCCGCCAATCGTTGGTGGGCGGCGCGCGCCGAGCGCAAGCAACTGGTTGCCCAACTGCGTGAAGTCGATGACCGGGTGCACGATGTAGTTGCGCCGACCGTCACTGACAAACGCGAGCAGGCCAAGGTCAAGGAACGCCTGATCGAGCGTGAGCAGGCCCTGAGCAAGCACATGTCCGAGCGCGAAAAACAGGTGCCGCCAGTGATTCTGCCCGCGCCACCGAAGCCGCCGGCACCGAGCAAGCGCGTGGAAAAGGAGAAGCAGGCGCCGCTGTTCGTCGACAGTGCCGTGGAAGGCACCTTGCCACCGATCTCGATCCTCGACCCGGCGGAAAAGAAACAACTCAACTATTCCCCTGAGTCGCTGGCGGCGGTCGGCCACCTGCTGGAAATCAAACTCAAGGAATTTGGCGTCGAAGTCACCGTGGACTCGATCCATCCGGGTCCGGTGATTACCCGTTACGAAATCCAGCCGGCGGCCGGGGTCAAGGTCAGCCGTATTTCCAATCTGGCCAAGGACCTTGCCCGTTCACTGGCAGTGACCAGCGTGCGGGTCGTGGAAGTGATCCCGGGCAAGACCACGGTCGGTATCGAGATCCCCAACGAAGACCGCCAGATCGTGCGTTTCTCCGAAGTGCTGTCGACCCCGGAATACGACAACGCCAAGTCGCCGGTGACCCTGGCCCTGGGGCATGACATCGGCGGCAAGCCGGTGATCACTGACCTGGCCAAGATGCCCCACCTGCTGGTGGCCGGTACCACCGGTTCCGGTAAGTCGGTGGGGGTGAACGCGATGATCCTGTCGATCCTGTTCAAGTCGGGCCCGGAAGACGCCAAGCTGATCATGATCGACCCGAAAATGCTTGAATTGTCGATCTACGAAGGCATTCCGCACCTGCTGTGCCCGGTGGTCACCGACATGAAGGACGCGGCCAACGCCCTGCGCTGGAGCGTGGCCGAGATGGAGCGGCGCTACAAACTGATGGCGAAGATGGGCGTGCGTAACCTGGCCGGCTTCAACCAGAAGGTCAAGGACGCCGAGGACGCCGGCACACCGCTGACCGACCCGCTGTACAACCGCGAGAGCATCCACGACGAAGCGCCGCTGCTGAAGAAGCTGCCGACCATCGTGGTGGTGGTCGACGAATTCGCCGACATGATGATGATCGTCGGCAAGAAGGTTGAGGAATTGATCGCCCGTATCGCCCAGAAGGCGCGGGCGGCCGGCATTCACTTGATCCTGGCGACCCAGCGTCCGTCGGTGGACGTGATCACCGGCCTGATCAAGGCCAACATTCCGACCCGCATGGCGTTCCAGGTGTCGAGCAAGATCGACTCGCGGACCATCATCGACCAGGGCGGTGCCGAGCAACTGCTGGGCCACGGTGACATGCTCTACATGCCGCCGGGCACCAGCCTGTCGATTCGGGTTCACGGCGCGTTCGTCTCCGACGATGAAGTGCATCGGGTGGTCGAAGCCTGGAAACTGCGCGGCGCCCCGGAGTACAACGATGACATCCTCAATGGTGTCGAAGAGGCAGGCAGCGGCTTTGAAGGCGGCAGCGGTGGTGGTGACGATGATGCTGAAACCGATGCGCTCTACGACGAAGCCGTGCAGTTCGTGCTGGAAAGCCGCCGCGCATCGATCTCGGCAGTGCAACGCAAGCTCAAGATCGGTTACAACCGTGCTGCACGCATGATCGAAGCCATGGAGATGGCCGGGGTCGTGACCTCCATGAATACCAACGGCTCGCGTGAAGTCCTGGCCCCAGGCCCGGTGCGCGACTGATCAGTGCCGCGTGAGTTCACGCGGCGCGCCATTCAAACGAATATCTAAGAGGACTCCCATGCGTCTTATCCGCATGTTGCTGTTGCCGGTACTGGCTTTAACCACGTTGTCGGCCCATGCCGATGACAAGGATGTGGCGCGTCTGACCCAACTGCTTGAAAAGTCGCAGACCCTGACTGCACGTTTTTCCCAGCTGACCCTCGATGGCACCGGCACCCAGTTGCAGGAAACCACCGGCCAGATGTCGCTGCAGCGCCCGGGCCTGTTCTACTGGCACACCGATGCGCCGCAGGAGCAACTGATGGTGTCTGATGGCAAGAAAGTCTCCCTGTGGGACCCTGACCTAGAGCAGGTCACCATCAAGACTCTCGACCAGCGCCTGACCCAGACGCCCGCCCTGTTGCTCTCCGGCGATGTGTCGAAAATCAGCCAGAGCTTCGATATCAGTTCCAAGGAAGCCGGTGGCGTGATCGATTTCACGCTCAAGCCGAAAACCAAGGACACCCTGTTCGACAACCTGCGCCTGTCGTTCCGTAATGGCCTGGTCAATGACATGCAGTTGATCGACAGTGTTGGCCAGCGTACCAATATCCTGTTCACAGGGGTGAAGGCCAACGAGCCGATCCCGGCGTCCAAGTTCAAGTTCGACATCCCCAAGGGTGCCGATGTGATTCAGGAATAAGATGTAGGACTTGTGTAGGAGCGAGCTTGCTCGCGATACACCCAAGCCCACCGCGGGCTGTCAGGTTTGCAGCGTTATCGTTGACGACCATCGCAAGCAAGCTTGCTCCTACAGGGTGCATATACCCGGTGAGGTTTCAAAAGTAGTGATGGATCTGTTTCGCAGTGCCCCGATCGCTCAACCCCTGGCCGCCCGTCTGCGTGCGGCCAATCTGGACGAGTACGTCGGTCAGGAACACCTGTTGGCCCGCGGCAAGCCCTTGCGTGAGGCGCTGGAGCAGGGTGCCCTGCACTCGATGATTTTCTGGGGGCCGCCGGGGGTGGGTAAAACCACCCTGGCGCGGCTGCTGGCGGAAGTCTCGGACGCGCACTTTGAAACGGTCTCGGCCGTACTGGCCGGGGTCAAGGAAATCCGCCAGGCGGTGGACGTGGCCAAGCAGCAGGCCGGACAATATGGCCGCCGCACGATTCTGTTCGTCGACGAAGTGCATCGCTTCAACAAGTCGCAACAGGACGCCTTCCTGCCGTATGTCGAAGACGGCACGCTGATTTTCATTGGCGCGACCACCGAAAACCCGTCCTTCGAGTTGAACAACGCCTTGCTGTCCCGTGCGCGGGTCTACGTGCTCAAAAGCCTCGATGAGGCTGCGCTGAACAAACTGGTGCAGCGCGCACTGACCGAGGAACGGGGCCTGGGCAAGCGACAGCTGAGCCTCAGCGACGAAGGTTTCCAGATGCTGCTGTCCGCCGCCGATGGCGATGGCCGGCGTCTGCTCAACCTGCTGGAAAACGCCTCGGACCTGGCCGAAGACCACAGCGAGATTGGCGTCGATTTGCTGCAAAGCCTGCTTGGTGATACCCGGCGCCGCTTCGACAAGGGCGGCGAGGCGTTTTACGACCAGATTTCGGCCTTGCACAAATCGGTGCGCGGCTCCAACCCGGACGGCGCGTTGTACTGGTTCGCGCGCATGCTCGACGGTGGTTGCGACCCGTTGTACCTGGCCCGGCGCGTGGTGCGCATGGCCAGCGAAGACATCGGCAACGCCGATCCTCGCGCGCTGAGCCTGTGTCTGGCGGCCTGGGATGTGCAGGAGCGCCTTGGCAGTCCCGAAGGCGAGTTGGCGGTGGCGCAGGCGATCACTTACCTGGCGTGTGCGCCGAAAAGCAACGCGGTGTACATGGGCTTCAAGGCCGCCATGCGCAGTGCCGCCGAACACGGCTCGCTGGAAGTCCCGCTGCATTTGCGCAACGCCCCGACCAAGCTGATGAAGCAGCTTGGCTACGGTGACGAATACCGTTACGCCCACGATGAGCCGGACGCCTATGCGGCCGGCGAAGACTATTTTCCGGAAGCACTGGAGCCGCAAGCGTTCTACCGGCCGGTGCCCCGGGGCCTGGAATTGAAGATCGGCGAGAAGCTCAATCACCTCGCCCAGTTGGACCGCCTGAGCCCCCGGCAGCGGAGAAAGCCTTGATTGCACTGATTGTTGCGGTCTCCGTCGGGGGCGTTGCCGGCACCTTGCTGCGGTTCGCCACCGGCAACTGGATCAACGCCAATTGGCCGCGGCACTTCTATACCGCGACGCTGGCCGTTAATATCGTGGGCTGTTTGCTGATCGGCGTGCTGTATGGCCTGTTTCTGATTCGTCCGGAGGTACCGTTTGAGGTGCGCGCCGGGTTGATCGTCGGCTTCCTCGGAGGGCTGACGACTTTTTCATCCTTTTCACTGGATACGGTGCGCTTGCTGGAAAGCGGGCAAGTGCCGCTGGCCCTGGGCTATGCGGCCATCAGCGTATTCGGCGGGCTGCTCGCGACCTGGGCTGGCCTGTCCCTGACCAAACTTTGATAAACGAGAGACCGACATGCTCGATTCCAAACTGTTACGTAGCAACCTTCAGGACGTAGCGGACCGCCTGGCATCCCGTGGCTTTGTGCTGGATGTTGCGCGTATCGAAGCGCTGGAAGAACAGCGCAAGATCGTCCAGACCCGCACCGAAGCACTGCAGGCTGAACGTAATGCGCGCTCCAAATCCATCGGCCAGGCGAAGCAGCGTGGCGAAGACATCGCGCCGCTGATGGCGGACGTCGAGCGTATGGCGAACGAGCTGGGTGCCGGCAAAGTCGAGCTGGATGCGATCCAGACTGAACTGGATTCGATCCTGCTGGGTATCCCGAACCTGCCGCACGAATCGGTACCGGTGGGCGATGACGAAGACGGCAACGTCGAAGTGCGTCGCTGGGGCACGCCGACTGCCTTCGATTTCGAAGTCAAGGACCACGTCGCCCTGGGCGAGAAGTTCGGCTGGCTGGACTTCGAAACCGCCGCCAAGCTGTCCGGTGCCCGTTTCGCCCTGCTGCGTGGGCCGATTGCCCGCCTGCACCGCGCCCTGGCGCAGTTCATGATCAACCTGCACACCACCGAACACGGTTATGAAGAGGCCTATACGCCTTATCTGGTCCAGGCGCCTGCCTTGCAGGGCACCGGCCAGTTGCCAAAGTTCGAGGAAGACCTGTTCAAGATCGCGCGCGAAGGCGAGGCCGACCTGTACCTGATCCCGACCGCCGAAGTGTCGCTGACCAACATCGTGGCGGGCGAGATCGTCGATTCGAAACTGCTGCCAATCAAGTTCGTGGCCCACACCCCGTGCTTCCGCAGTGAAGCCGGTGCCTCGGGTCGTGACACCCGCGGAATGATCCGCCAGCACCAGTTCGACAAGGTCGAAATGGTCCAGATCGTCGAGCCATCGACTTCGATGGAAGCCCTGGAAGGTCTGACCGCCAACGCGGAAAAAGTCCTGCAATTGCTTGAGCTGCCATACCGTACCCTGGCCCTGTGCACCGGCGACATGGGCTTCAGCGCGGTCAAGACCTACGACCTGGAAGTGTGGATCCCGAGCCAGGACAAGTACCGCGAGATTTCGTCGTGCTCCAACTGCGGCGACTTCCAGGCCCGTCGCATGCAAGCGCGTTTCCGCAACCCGGAAACCGGCAAGCCGGAGTTGGTGCACACCCTGAACGGTTCTGGCCTGGCGGTCGGCCGTACCCTGGTGGCGGTGCTGGAAAACTATCAGCAGGCCGACGGCTCGATCCGTGTGCCGCAAGTGCTCAAGCCTTACATGGGCGGCCTCGAGGTCATCGGCTAAATGGAATTCCTGCCGCTGTTTCACAACCTGCGCGGGCGCCGTGTGCTGGTCGTCGGTGGAGGGGAGATTGCCTTGCGCAAATCCCGTCTGCTGGCCGACGCCGGTGCGCTGTTGCGGGTCGTTGCACCCGAGATCGAAGCCCAGCTGCGTGAGTTGGTGCAAGGCAGCGGCGGCGAGCTGGTGGCGCGTGGCTATCTTGAGTCAGACCTCGACGGTTGCGGGTTGATCATTGCCGCCACCGACGACGAGTCGCTGAATGCGCAAGTCTCCCAGGATGCTCATCGGCGTTGCGTGCCGGTCAACGTGGTGGATGCGCCGACGTTGTGCAGCGTGATCTTCCCGGCGATCGTCGATCGTTCGCCGTTGGTGATCGCGGTGTCCAGCGGTGGCGACGCGCCGGTGCTGGCGCGCTTGATCCGGGCCAAGCTGGAAACCTGGATTCCTTCGACCTATGGCCAGTTGGCCGGGCTGGCGGCGCGTTTTCGCCACCAGGTCAAAGGGTTGTTTCCGGATGTCCAGCAGCGTCGGGCGTTCTGGGAAGAGGTGTTTCAGGGGCCGATCGCCGATCGCCAACTGGCCGGACAGGGCGCCGAAGCCGAGCGCTTGTTGCAGGCCAAGATCAACGGTGAGTCTGCCCGTGCGACCGGTGAGGTGTATCTGGTGGGCGCAGGGCCGGGTGATCCGGATCTGCTGACCTTCCGTGCCTTGCGCCTGATGCAGCAGGCGGACGTGGTGCTGTATGACCGTCTGGTGGCCCCGGCGATTCTTGAGCTGTGCCGTCGCGATGCCGAGCGGGTCTATGTCGGCAAGCGCCGCGCCGATCACGCCGTCCCGCAAGACCAGATCAACCAGCAATTGGTGGATCTGGCCAGGCAGGGCAAGCGCGTGGTGCGGTTGAAGGGCGGTGATCCGTTCATCTTCGGCCGTGGCGGCGAAGAGATCGAGGAACTGGCGGCCCAGGGCATCCCGTTCCAGGTGGTGCCGGGTATCACGGCGGCCAGCGGTTGCGCGGCGTATGCCGGGATTCCGCTGACCCACCGCGATTACGCGCAATCGGTGCGTTTCATCACCGGCCACCTGAAAGACGGCAGCACGGATTTGCCGTGGAGCGATCTGGTCGCGCCGGCGCAAACCCTGGTGTTCTACATGGGGCTGGTGGGGCTGCCGATCATCTGCGAACAGCTGATCCGGCACGGTCGTTCGGCGGACACGCCGGCGGCATTGATCCAACAGGGCACCACCTCCAACCAGCGGGTCTTCACTGGTACGCTGGCCAACCTGCCGCAGCTGGTGGCGGAGCATGAAGTCCATGCGCCGACCCTGGTGATCGTCGGGGAAGTGGTGCAGCTTCGCGAGAAGCTGGCGTGGTTTGAAGGCGCTCAATCTCAAATCTGACCCGTGGCGAGGGGGCTTGCCCCCGTTGGGGCGCGTAGCGGCCCTCAAACCGCTGGGCGCGGTCCTGGTTCTCGCGCTCCCACGCTAAACGTGGGAGCGATCATCGTTTAGTATTTTTGCCAAACCCCTTTCCCGCTCAACCGCTGCCGATCATGGGGCACGGTGAAGTCCTGTTCCGGTCCTTTGGGCACCACACCTGTCGGATTGATGGTCCTGTGGCTGGCGTAGTAGTGATGCTTGATGTGGGTAAAGTCCACGGTCTCGGCAATCCCCTGCCACTGATACAGCTCGCGCAGCCAGTTCGACAGGTTCGGATAATCGGCAATGCGTCGTAGATTGCACTTGAAGTGACCGTAGTACACCGCGTCGAAGCGAATCAGCGTGGTGAACAGGCGAATATCGGCCTCGGTCAGGTAGTCACCGGTCAGGTAGCGTTTATTGCCCAGTAGCCCTTCCAGCCGGTTCAGTTCGGCAAACAACTCGTCGAAGGCCTCCTCATAAGCCGCTTGAGAGGTGGCAAAGCCTGCGCGGTACACACCGTTGTTTACCGCGGGATAGATGCGTGCGTTGAGCTCATCGATGGCCGTGTGCAACGGCTGCGGGTAGAAGTCCAGGTCGTTGCCGGTCATGCCGTCAAACGCGCTGTTGAACATGCGGATGATCTCCGCCGATTCATTGCTGACGATGCGTTTTTGCTGGTTGTCCCACAGTACGGGCACCGTGACGCGACCGGTGTAGTCGCGGGCATCGGCGGTGTAGCGTTGATGCATGAAGTCGAAGTGGTCGAGCTTGTCGCCGGTTGAGCCCAGGTCTTTGTCGAAGGTCCAGCCGTTCTCCAGCATCAGCCAGCTGACCACCGACACATCGATCAGGGTTTCCAGGCCTTTGAGTTTGCGCAGGATCAGCGTGCGGTGGGCCCAGGGGCATGCCAGCGAGACGTAGAGGTGGTAGCGCCCGGCCTGTGCGGGGAAGCCGCCTTCGCCACTGGGACCGGGCTTGCCGTCAGCGGTCAGCCAATGGCGGCGCTGCGCTTGCTCGCGCTGGAAGGCACCGTCCTTGCTGCTTTCGTACCACTGGTCACGCCAGTGCCCTTCAATCAGCAAACCCATCTCGAACTCCAAGGTTGTCAAACGTTGGAGTCCAGTCTATTTCGATGCTTTCGAAATAAAAGCGCAAAGGTTGGGCGTTGATGATCGGTTAAATAGATCTATCGCGGGCTTCCCAGTACTGCTGGGCCTTGGCGAAGGCTTCATCACGTGGTGTGCCGAGGCCGCGCAAGGCCAGGGCCATGGTGGCAATCAGCGCCAGTTGCGGGTAGCTGTCCTCCACATCGCCACGCCACACGGCTTTGAGGTGCTCAGGATCGAGAGTTGCCGGTTTGACATGGCGCTGCGCCGACAGCTGCGGCCATTCTTCGTCCCAGCTTTCGCCGCCGGTGGTGCCGTACAGGTGGCTGTCGGCATCCGGATTGATCTCGATTTCGCCGCCATCGCCCTTGATCACGATCACGTTGTCACCCAGCAAGCCACTGGCATCGCGGTGTACGCCCTGGTAGCCGGGGTGGAAGATGCTTTGCAGGCCACAGCGCGCGCCCAGCGGGTTGAGAATCCGCGCCAGGGAGTGGATCGGCGAGCGCAGCCCGAGGGTGTTGCGCAGGTCGATCATCCGTTGCAGTTGCGGTGCCCAGTCGCCCAGCGGCATGAAGGCCAGGTTGCCTTGGTCCAGCGCCGAGCCCACTTGCTGCCAGGTACGGCACAACGGGATGTGGAGTTGGTCGAGCAGTTGCTCGCTGTACAGGCGCCCGGCGGTATGGGCGCCGCCGCCATGCATCAGGATGCGCACGCCGTTTTGCGCCAGGCACTTGGCCGCCAGCAGGTACCACGGCAGGTGACGCTTTTTGCCGGCATAGGTCGGCCAGTCCAGGTCCACCGCCAATGCCGGTGCCTGCAAGCGCTCGCGCAACGCTTCGGTGAACCCCGCCAGCTCTTCGGCGCTTTCTTCCTTGTGCCGCAACAGCATGAGGAATGCACCGAGCTGGGTGTCTTCGACCTTCTCGTCGAGCAGCATGCCCATGGCTTGGCGAGCCTCTTCACGGGTCAGGCTGCGAGCGCCGCGCTTGCCTTTGCCGAGAATCCGCACGAACTGTGCAAAAGGGTGCTCGGCGGGCGTTTCGGTGATCAGTGGGGTGAAATCGGTCATAGACAATTCGTCGGTTTGGGCAGGCCCGCCAGCTTGGCGGCGAGTTTGGCGGGAGTGCCTTTGAACAAGCGGTTCAGGTGCAGGCTGTTGCCCTTGTCCGGGCCCAGTTTGAGCGCGGTGTATTTGATCAGCGGGCGGGTGGCTGGCGACAGCTGGTACTCCTGGTAGAAGCCGCGCAGCAACTCGAGGATTTCCCAGTGTTCGGGGCTCAGCTCAAGTTCTTCGGCAGCGGCCAAGGCGGTGGCGACTTCCGTCGACCAGTCAGCCAGGTCAACCAGATAGCCGTCCTTGTCCAGCTCGATGCGACGTGCCCCCAGGGTCAGTGAGTTCATAACCAGCTATTGACCTTGTCGTAGTGAATCGACAGCTCGACGAAGGCCGGGTAGTCGAGGCTTTTGATCCAGTCGGGCACCGGCAAACCGCGGGCCTGAACGTCCTCTTCCAGCACAAACAGGCGCAAGGTGTCACGCAGGACCTGCAGCTCGCCGAACGGCGCGGTGCCGGGTTGCAAGGCGTACACCGCATCGCCGCTGAGCAGCAGGGCGTCCTGTGCACCCAGGAGGCGCAGGCAGCTGGTCAGCCGGTTATCGGTGAACGGTGAGTGAGACAACACATGCAAAGTCGACATCAGAGGGTAATAACCTGGTCATAACGGTCAATAACGGCCGGGATCTCTCCGGTGGCCAGTACGTTCAGCGGATCAAGGCTCAAGGCGCCCGGCGTCAGGCCGCGCGCGCTGGCGCTGTCGCCACACACATACAGGTCTTCGATGCCAAACAGGCCGAGTGCTTGCAGATTGGCGCTGAGGTCTTTTTGCTGCACGGCCTTGGCATTCTGCTGCGTAGCCAGCTGGAACACACCGTCATCGAGAAACAGCAGGCCGATCGGCAAATCGAAGGCGCCGCCGGCCAGCACGATGTCCAGCGCTTCACGGGCGCTCGGGCCGGACCAGGGGGCCTGGCGGCTGATGATCAACAGGGATTTAGGCATGTTTCATGGCCCTCCAAAGCAGATCAGGCGATCGGCGTCCTGTACCGCATCGTGCAACTGGCCCAGTCCGGACAATTCCCACGGCGCACTGACATTGATCGCGGTGCGCTGGTAACGCTTGGCTTCAGCCTCATCCAGCACCCCACGCCTCAGGGCGGCGGCAATGCACACCACGCCGTCCAGTTGATGGTCGCTGACGAAGGTGCGCCATTGCGCGGCGATGTCCTGCTCGTCCTGGGGTGTGACAACGTTGCTGGAGGCGTTGTAGACGCCGTCCTGATAAAAAAACAGTCGCACGATCTCATGCCCGCCGGCCAGCGCTGCCTGGGCAAACAGCAGGGCGCGGCGCGAGGAGGGCGCGTGTGCGGCGGAAAACAGCGCGATGGCGAACTTCATGGCGAACTCTGACGACAAATCTGCGGCCATGATAATGCTTTATCGGCGGGGCGGCGAAGGGCGATTCAGCGCGGCATGTAGCCCAGCTGCCAGCGGCGCGGAATCTTCAGCGCAACGATCCCCAGCACCGCCGCCAGCAGGCCGCTGGCGTACAGCGCGTGCAGGCCGAAATGGTGTTCCAGTACCGCGCCCAGCACGGCGCCGGCAAACATGCCGGTCCAGGGGATCAGTTGCACTCGCCAACCGTCGCGCCGCTCGCCGAGCAGCCAGCGCCCCAGGCCGCGACCGAAGCGTGACAGGGCACCGGTGACGTAGGTCAGGCCGATGGGCAGGCCATTGACCTGTTCGACGGCTGCATTGAGCATGCCCATGGCGATGATCGCGGCCAGCAGCGCCGGGAATCGCGCCTCGAATGGCCATGCCGCGGCGGCGCATAACAACGAGGCGATGCTCAGCATCAACGGCAGGGCGTGTCGTCGGCCGATACGGGTGATGATCACGCCCAGCGCATTGCCGACGACGAACATGGCGACCAGTACCAGCAGACGCAGGGTCATGCTCCAGTCACCGTTGCTGATCGCCACCGCCAGGCGTGTGGTATTGCCGCTCATGAATGACACAAAGTCGCCGGTGGCCATGAAGCCTATGGCATCGGTCATGCCTGCCAGCACGGACAGGCTGGCCACCAGGCAGAGTCCGACCCGGCCACGCCATTTCTGCGTGTGCAACAGGCGGCTTGTCGGGGTGCGATGGGGGGCGGATGGCAGCATCGATCAGGGCTCGAGGCCATGCAGTTCGCAGTATTCCAGCCAGTCCATGCCGGCCATCTGCGCTACTTCCTTGTGCACCTCCCGCCGTTGGGCGGCGAAGTCCTCCGGTGTGGCGGCGGTCAATTGCAACGTCAGCTCCCAGGCAAAGAGGCCCTGCTGCTCAGCCTCGGCTTCGAACGCTTCGTGCAGTCGTTCATTGCGGTACTCGGCCATGGTTTCGCCTTTGGCCTGGGCGGCCAGCGGGTTGAGGTTGTCGAGTGTGTCGCGCAGTGCCGGACGTGCATTGAGAAACCGTTGCAGGGCGAGTTCGTGTTGCGATTCGATCGGAGCCATGGATCATCCTGGTCAAAACGAAAGTATGAGCGGTTGGCTAGCGTTTACCTTGACGCGCGTCAGGAGGTTTTTTTCTTGTTCGCCTTGGCCTCGGCCGCCAGGCATTCCAGCGCAAACTGCTCGGTGTAGGTCATCTGGATCGGTGTGGTTTCGCCTTTGACGGTGCGTTCGCCGTCGAGGATGTAGCGAATGCGTTTATCGGTCACGCCAATGCGCTTGGCAATCCAGGAAGGGGTCTGGCCGATCTGGCTGATCAGTTTGTCAGCATAGTCGGTGGACGGTTTGTAGAACTCGGCATTGGGGGTCATTGGCTTTCCAGAGCAGGGTAGGCGGCGCGAGGCACCGATTATGGCGCGATAGGGTGCGCGCATTGCTGCGGTCTGTCGCGTCCTATCTGCAGTAAAGCAGAGCGGCGTCGTTTCGGGTCAATAACAGGCGGTGATACAGTCAGCGTTTTTCGAGTCTTGAGGAAGCACAATGCGGATTTTGATGGTGGCGCTGGCCGGTGTGTTGCTGGCCGGGTGCGCGGGATCGACCATGAAGGATGCTCGCTCCCAGAGCCCTTACAAGACGCTGGCCTCGAACAAGGCTGATCTGGTGGTGGCCCAGTGCGTGCAGTTTGCCTGGCAGGACGAGGCGGTGTTCGGCGTGGATGCCAGCGGTTACCTGCAACCTGGCGAAACCGGCGGCTTTACGGTCTACACCCGTTCGGCCGAGTCCTTCATCGATGTGCAAGGCGGCACGCTGAAGTACTACGCCCTTGAAGACAACTGGGTGGCCAAGCGCCGACTCGCGGCGATGGCCACCTGTTTGTGACGTGTCGAGGGGCCGGGTGTCTTGCCTCTCACCCATCCAGGCGTTTCTGAAAGAAGAAGCGCTTGCTGCCCCTCGGGTAGTCGGCTATTTGCCCAACCTCGCTGAACCCCATCTTCCTGTAAAACCCCGGCGCCTGGAATTCGAAGGTGTCGAGGTACATTCCGATGCATCGGAGTTCCCGTGCCTGCTCTTCGGCCATTTGCATCAATCTGGCCCCCAAGCCTTGGCCTCGGGCCTGCTCGGGCACGGACAGTAGATCGATAAACATCCACTGGTAAAACAGACGGGCATAGAGCCCACCGAGTACTTCATTGCTCTGCTCATCCCGAACCAGAAAGGCAATTTCCCGGTAGTGGCCTTCGCCGGCGTTGGCGATGTTGTAGGCGCGCAGCGGGTCGAGAATGGCCTGGCGTTCTTCGGGTGTGGGCTCCTGCGATAATTCAATGCGCAATGTCATTGGCGACGTCCTGGTGTCGGTGGGGGAGTGGGGCAGATTACCCTGTGAGCCTCGCGGTGATGAAGGCAATTTTTGCAGCACCAGGCCTGGCGCTTTTCCAGGGGCAAAAAAAGGCCCGCCGGGAGGGGCAGGCCAAATGTTCCTTGAATGAGACGCGCTGGACTATAAGCGCTGGGCCTTTGGGGCACAGTGAAAGATCTTTCATGTGGTCGTGGCGGGCCGTTCGACCAATGGCGCCCGCCTCGGACAGGTCCGGGTGTAAGTTGACTTCGGGCTGATCGACTTCAGTGGAGGTAGCTATGAGTGATTCGATGCTGAGCAAAATGCACATGAACGGTTATGAGCTGGTGAGCGTCAAGGGTGGCCCCTGGCGGGTCTGCACCCAGCGTGACCGGTTAGGTTCTTTCAGTTCTCGTGAGGAGGCCTTGGCATTCGCCGCATCCTTACCGGCTTACAAACCCCGCGCCCTGCGGGCGGCCAATACCCAGTGATGTGAACCCGGGAGCCCGCGTATGACGGGCTCTTTGGGTCAAGGCCAGGATCAAGGATTGTGGCTTTGCAGCGGTACGGTTTTGCGTCGATCCGCGCCGTTCGGATTGCCGGTATTGAGCAGTCTTCGCTCCACCAGCACATTTTCAAGGGCCAGGCGGTCGGCCGGGGCCAGTTGATGAGCTCTTTCCTTGAGCTCGAGCAGGATCGGGCTGGACCACATTCGATAGGTCCGCTCGGCAGATTGAATCGGGTTCATCTTCGTCTCCCAGACTAGATGTGCTTGGATATGGCAGAGTCCTTGTACACCGCGAAAATCCTAGTCGACAAAGCCCTGTATCGCCAGCCACGAACATGCGCTTTGTCGGGAAGCCATGCTTTCAGCCATGGCTCTTGTGATCCCCGCGCAGCACTTTACCGATGGGGTTGAGCAGGTCCGGTTGCTGGTTCCTGACATTGCCGATAGCATTGTCGACCTTGAACCATTCAAAGGCTTCGACGGGCTCCCCCTGGTGCAGCAGCATCTGGTGAGCCAGCTCCTTGGGCATGGCCAGGTTGAGCCATTCGCGGGCCAGTTCGGGGGAAAGGGCCACGGGCCGACGGTCATGCAGGTCGATCATGCCCCCGACGCTGTCGGCGGTGATGATCACGAAACCGTCGTCGGCTTTCGGGTCCCTGCCTCCGGCCGGATACTGGCCGATAGCAGCGCACAGAATCGGTGCCCGGTCGCGGCGGCGAACCAGGTAGGGCTGTTTGCTTGGCCCGCCTTCGTAGACCCACTCGAACCAGTTGTCGATGGGGGCGATAGCGCGGTGAGGCCAGATCTCCCGGAAAGACGGACCATGGACGACTTTCTCGACCCTGGCGTTGACCGGGATGGAATGGTCCCTGGACCCGTGCGGTCGCCAGCCCCAGCGCACCCGATCGGCGTGCAAGGTTTCACCTTCCAGGTGCAGCAGCGCAACCTGGATCGTGGGGGCGACGTTGTACTGCGCCAGCTCCTCGTCACCCACGGTGTTGATCAAGGCGTTGGGCATGCTCAGCGTCGCGACGAAGTCGTGAATGCCCCGGTACTGTGAAAGTCTTCCGCACATGGGAAAGCCCTCCGTTCCAATTTTCAGCTTAGCCCAGTGGGGCTGCGAAAATGTACCGGCGTGCTCGGTCTCAGCTCAAATCAAGGACGCCCTCAAGGAAAATGCGCCGGCGTTCCTTGCGACCGATTTTCATGTGCTTGCTGGCCTGGTAAAACCGCTTGAACCTTTGCGGGTTGATATTCTCGTATTGGCCTAGTGATTCTTCGACCCATTCATCGTATTGGGCTTCGGTGACAAAGCGGTAAATCTCTCGGTGATAGAAAAAGCCGAACTGGAACCCCAGTGTCTCGCTTGGGTAGTGGGGTTTGCGGTGAAAGCAGTTCTCCAGGTCGATGCCCTTGGCAGGCAGATCCCCGCTTTCACACAGCATGAGATTGGCGGCCCAGAAGTCCATATGAGTAATGTGACTCTCATTCAGGGATCGCAACAGGGCGAAGGACTTCTTGATCAAGCGTTCTATCTGTGCCGGATTGCGTTCAAGCCATTGAAGGCCATCGGTATGGCCCTCGAGCATATGGGTAATGATGAAGAACTCTTCAACCAGCCCCAGGCGCGACTTCTTGTAGCCGTAGCCGATCAGTGGGGCGACATCCGCGCCGCGATCATTGGCCTCCACCGTGTTCAGGAACTCTTCGACAGGCCAGTCAAAGTCACCGCTGCGCTTGGGCTTGCCCAGTGTCACTCGAATCCTGGACTTGAAGTTATCCAGCGCCTGCGTTTTGGCAAACACAGACGTGCCGGCGCTGGTGACCGCAGCGCTCAGCCTTTTGATGTTCGATTGGCGTCGATGATCGAGCAGTCCGAACAGTGCCTGGGACAGACTGGTGGAGGGAGTGTGGTCGAGGTGTATGGTTGAGCGCAGATCCTTGATGGTGCATGGAAATTTGCGGTCAATCTGATGCTTGCTGATGGCCACTGCCACATCCGTAATATCATATTGCAATCAGTGAAATTTAACACAATTTCACATTTTTTTACAGTTTCCCAAGGGGCGACTGGACGCAGATAGGAGGTGTGGAAACGCCTTTGGTTCCGGGGGTGACCTCGAGAACGCAAACGGCCTGATAAGCGGGCTATTGACTCCTTAGCCCCTTTGTCGGGGCTAATGAGCGATTCTTTTTGTCGTTTCGGTCAAGCAAGGGCATCGGCCTTTGAAGGCTTGAAGGCACCATTAAAACGCAAGACCGATTTTGACGCCGTACTCATCCCGGGTCTGCTGGTCATAATCGGTCTCCTCAAATTGACTATCCAGCTCATATTTGAAGCGGTTGTAGTAGAGGGAGGCTACAAGGGGATACGTCCCTTGCTGATTGAACAGATAGCTCAGTTCGACAAAAGGATTGGTCGTGTCTTTCAGGTCGGAAGTCTCGTTGTTGACGTCATGGATTTCGAGCTGTGATTCACCATTCATGATCTTTCGAACGCCCACCTCAAAGCGCAGGGTTGTCTGGCTGAATTGATGGTTGTAGCCAGCCGCCGCTTTAATGAACGGTGTGCGGCTGGTGAGATTAATGTCGTACTTGTTATAGCCCGGATCGAAGCGATTCCATTTGTATCCTCCGCCCAGGAGAACATCGATAAAATTGCGTTCATCCAGCGCAACCCTCCAGCCAAAGTCCAGGTCGAACTGGCCATCCTTTACTCTCTGACCATCTTTTTCAGAGTACTGCCCGCTGATTTCACCGTGATAAACAAGACCGGTCCGAGCAGTCATTTTGTTGCCATAGTTGAGAAATAATCCTCCTTCCGGCATTCGATCGATGTCAGTGTTTGCAGGGCCTTTGAATTCGAGTTCGCTGTAGCTTCCCAGAACGCCGAATACAAGGAGAGGGTCGGTAGGAGGTGCGGCACTTGAGAGTGTCGGTGTGGTTCCCGCGAGGAAGGTCGTGACAACAGCAGCAAAATTGGTCCTATTCATCAGAACTCCATGAGCGTGCCGCCGGTCCGTCGTGGACCGATCAATTACAACGATAGTCGGTTTTTTTCAAGTGCTGGATCGCTTGTCGAGAAGGGCTGGCCAGGAGGGTGGCTTTTGGCCCTTATTGCCTCGTTTTTGTCAGGTTTGATTTGAGGGAGGACGGTTGGCAGGAGGCCAAAGAAGGGGGGCGAAAGACGCGCTGGGGTCTGCCGGGTTTTCGAGCGAGAGGGGGTGAAAATAGCCGAAAAGATGCGGAAACGACCAGTAGGGGCTGCTAGGAAAGTACAAACCCCAGAAACGAAAAAGCCCTGAATAATCAGGGCTCTAACGTACAAATATGGCGGAGGCGATGGGATTCGAACTCATGGACCTGTTACAGTCGACGGTTTTCAAGACCGCTATATAGGTCCGCCAAATCCGTGGCCTACAATGTGATTGGTGTTCCATAACTGACTCATGACTGATTGGCTACAGCCCTTATTCTACAAGGGGGCCTATTTGAGTTATGGAACATATTTTTGGCTATTTCGAGGGCTGCGCGATAGCCCCGATGCGGCGATAAACCCGCTCGGTGATGTCACCCTTTGTATGCCCTAGGAGCAAGCTGGCATCATCGACGTCTTTGATTTCCGATGCCGCCTTGGGGCGAATGTCTCTAAATTGAAACTCCGCAATTCGTCCTGCCAATAGCGCGTCACCGTCCTCGATAGCGCTCAGCTTCGCCTTTTCCCTCGCCTCATCCCACCGTTTACGCAGCATCGTAGCGGTCATCCTCTTCCCCCTCATGCTCACTATCAGATAGTTGGAAACGTGTTGAGCGTTTCGTGTCGCGATCTGCGCCACCAACAGCCCCAGGCTGTTCGCTGAACCGTTGGTCACCATTTGGATCCTGAGCTTCTTGCCGGTTTTGTTTTGCTGAACCATCAGGAACCCTCCCTCAATGTCATCCTTGCGCATCACCAGCACATCTGCCGGTCGTTGACCGGTCAAGTAGGCCAGGTCCATGGCATCCTTGAGTTCTTGCCCAGCCTTCAGGTAAACCGCATTCCACACCACATCATTCGCGTAATAGTCCCGCGGGGTCTCTTTGTTTTTGCGGACGCCTTGGCATGGGTTCTCCTTCGTGGTCAGCCCCCATTCCCGGGCCATATTGAACACGTGTGACAGGGTGGCGAGCTCGCGATTCGCCCGGACCTTTGCCGATCGGGCGTCCCGATACCCCGCAATCGTCGCCGGGGTTATTGAGTCAATAGGTGCGCCGTCGAACATGGGGCGGAGCTGCTTGATCTCCGCCATGTTGTCTTTCTGTGTCCGCGGTGCTTTCTTGGGGACGATGTCGCGTATGTACCGGTCGAAGATTCCCTTCATGGTGCGCAGGTCCAAGGGCTTTTCCTTGGCTTCGAGTTCAGCCCACTTGATCCTGGCTTTATCCAGGTCCTTTCCCAGCGGGATGTCCTTGCCCAGTAGGTCGCGGTAGTAATAGGCAGTCCACACTTGGCCGTTTTTGCGAGTACGGGACCGCTGATACATCCGAGGGGGTAGGTGGTGGTATTCGGTCTTGCGGGGGCGCATGTCAGTTCACTCGCGAGAAGTCGGGCGTCCATGCAGGCACGGCCGGCGGCGGGTTGGGGTCAATGATGGTCGGCGTGATCATGCCCAGCTTCATGCGGGCGTACATCCGGCCAACCAGCGGACGCTTGCCGCGACTCTCGACGTAGAGCCACTTGCGGTCATCGAGCCATCGACGCTGCCAGGCTCTGGCCTTATAGCCGGTGATGTCGGCGAGCTCTTCGTCCGAGAGAATTTCGGTTTCCATGGTGATGCTCCATGCCGCGCGTGGCGGCAGAAGGTGGTTATTGGGTTGCTTTCGCGATTGCTGTGCGGGCGCGCTCCATACAATTGCGCTGCCCTGGATTTGGCTCGACGTCCATGGCTCGGTCATCGAGGTCTTCAAGCAGGTCTTGTAGAGCGTCCAGTAGCACCTTGATTGCTGAAACTGATTGCTGGTGCAGGTCGATATCAGTAACGAGCGGCTTCGTCGTGCAGCCCTGGTACTTATCAATGCGTTTTTGAAGGCGAACCAGTAGCGGCCGACCGTCGAGTACGTTGCCCATGGGGATTCCTCGCCCGCCGTTCACCGGCAGGCTGGTATGTATGTCGGGGCATACCCGGGAAGTGGAGGGTGGTGAACTGGTGGTCAGGCAATCGCACATAGCGCGAGAACGTCATCGCCGCCGCGCGCAATGCCGGCGCGCAGGTCTACATTTCGTCCCGCGAGCATGCCCGCAATTTGGGCGTTCAAATCGAGTTCGGTTTCACGCGCCTTACGGGCTTTACCCACGCCGTTGTTGGCTAGGTACTCGGCGATCAGCGCCTTGTCCTGTGATTGCAGAGCCACTAGATCATGACCATCACTTGACGTGGTGATGCTGTCTTCCTCGCCTTGCGGGATCAAAGCGCGAAGCTTTCCGTAGACTTGACCGACCCAAGCAAGGGCGAAGTGGTCACCAGCCGTTTCGGCTGAATAAGAGCTACGATTTCTGCCCGACCGAACACCAGCGGCGTACTCCTTGCGCGCCATGGTGAGCTTGGTCAGTAGTGCCTCGTAGGCATACAGCGCAATATTCTGAGCCGGGGTTATTCCGACGAATGATGCGTGCTCAACTATTCGTTGCTTGGTTTTGCACCATTGCCTGTTGCGCAGCGCGGTGCAGCTGAACACTTCGGCAACAGCGCTGCTCAACTGCTGATCCCACATTGGCCTACGCTCGTTGCGAGAGTATTGAGAGTCGACCTCTCCGACGTCACTGAGCTTTACGTCCATTTCGGTCAGTCGATATTCACGCATCAGCGCTTGTGCTTGTCGAAGTGCTGTGGCTGCTTCGTTCTCGTTGGCGCTTTCGGATAGGGCCAAGCAGTGCTTGATCTTACGGATCGCCCGCTCGAGTTTCTTTTCGTCGATGTGATTGTCGGACATAGGGGATCCTCGCCGGCTGGCGCGAAGTATGTTTGTGGGCTATTGCTTGATGATTCGGCATGCCGCCGAACCAAGGAGGACGGAGATGAGCAGCAAGCTAACGCTCAAGGAAATCGCTGAAGGCACTGGACTTACAATTGATCAGGTAGGTGCGTACTACGCCGATTCTGAGCAAAGATCCGATGGGACCTGGGCCATTTATTTTGATCCAAAAATTCCAAAGGACCTGCTGGAGGGGCTTAAGGGGTTCTACACCTTTGACCTGCCTGCTAAGTCATCAGCGCAATAGGTGAGGGCAAGTCAGGCCGGTCGCCCGGCCTGTCGCGCTTACTTCGGATCAAAAGCGCCCAAAGACAAAGCTGCAACATTACCGATTTTGTTCTGCAGGACTGTTTTGAACTCCTGCGCGATATCTTCACGCTGAACTTCCTCACCGACCCAGCGCAGTTTCAGCACCGGCTGGGCGCCGCTGGTAATGACGGAAACCCGTAGGTTGATCCACTGTTCGGTCAGACCTTCGAAGGGGATCACGTTGAACAACAGGGAGGTCGGTAGCGTTTCTTTGCTGCGGGCCTCGATCTGGTCCAGCGTACTGCGGCTGGCGCTGGTTTCGCTGACGGTGTGATCGGACTCGGTCGCCGCCTTGATGGTGATGGTGCGAACCGCGGCGATGGCCTTGGCGATACTCATGCTGCCACCTGCCTCATCCGTGGCGTTCAGGTACTGGTGCCAGTCTTCAATCCAGTCGCTCAAGTCCTTTTGGGTCATGGCGCGGCCACCGATTGCCTGGACCGCCTTGTAGCCGGCGGATGGTTTGAGTTTCAGTATCGCGCGGTCGTCAGCGTGACCTGGCACTGCATCGGTGCCCAGATTGAACAGCAGCGTGCAGGTCATTTCGTCCTGATCGATAAAGCCCTTAGCGTCTGGAATGGCCCGGGTGGCAACATACGCGCTGAAGTCGGCCAGCGAGTGGGTGGAGTAGATGCCACGGAATCGGCTACGCCCGGCCTGCCACTTTTCCAGGGTGACGACTTGGCAGCCTTCGGGCAGTACAACGGTCGGTGTGTGGGTGGCCAGACTTTTGCCGGTTGCCTCAAGTGCGGTATCGGTGATGTGTTGGATCGCTTCTTTGCTCAGAGACATTTATCGATTCCTTGGTGGCTGAGTGGTTACGTGCGGGGAGTGATAGGGGCTTGTTCGCGGCTGAAGAGCTGGTCGTGCTTCTCGGCGAAGAGAGTGATCTTGCCGCCGGAGCCGACATGCATGGGAGTGTCCAGGCTGGTGTTCTCGCTGCGTGTGCCGCGCTTGGTCGGCACCTTGTAGTCGAGTTTGTGCTTGATCTTCACTTGGCTCGATTCGCCGATTTGGCTGAAGTCCAGAGTGATGATCAGCTTCCCGGCCTTGCCGTGGTCAACAACCCCGGCGGCTACTTCGGAAAGGGCGTGGCCAATCTGGTTGGCGAATGCGCCACCGTTCAGTTCTTCGAGGAACTCTGCGGTATCGGTAGGGGTGGACATGGTTTTTTCTCCGGGGTGGCCAATAGGCCGCTGGGGGGAAGACTGAGTTGCGGCTGGCTACGGCGCTGGCGCACCAGTTTCTTGATCGGTCTCAATGGCCTGCGCCGAAGTAGGCGAACAGGAACAACATGAGCGCCAATCCGGCGGTCCAGCGCAGGAGCGTGCGAGCGAATGCTTTCGCGGTCTTGTGACTGGCAGCGAAGAGCTCGGTGTTGTCTTCGAGCTGTTGTGCGAACCGGCAGGCATTGTCATGACCAAACAGCTCACCCTTTGCCGTACCGGTGGAGCGCTCAATCACTTCGAAGGTATTGCCGCCGCGCGGTACAACGGTGAATCGCAGTGCTTGATCCGGTTCTTCGCGGCCTATGTGCTGGTACATCTCGGAAGTGGCCAGGGAGGTCCGGAGACGCAACCCATGGAGGATTGCTTGGCTCTGTCTGATCGTTTGGTTCATGGCGATTCCTCAGTTTGGGTTGCGTGTATTCGTCAGCACTCGGACCGCATGCTGGTTGCCGATGGGCGCAGGGGAGAGTGCTGACGGATAAAGGCAGGCGAAAAAAAGCCCGAGGGTTCCCGGGCTTTCGTGGTGCGTCACACAGACCTCCCTATGTGAGCGCTGGTGCCGCCATAGGGCGGGCTTGGGTGTCGGTTACATGGCTGCCAATCCTCCGTGTTGATGGCAACTCCCGAGCATTCCTCGGTAGTTGGTTGCAATGCAGGTGGCCGGTATAAGCCGGGGTTTCGTCCGCATCGGTGAATCATCTTTCGGCCTTGCGTTGCTGGTACCGGGTGGCTCGCGAAAGCTCCGGCAAACACTTGGCGCTTTTCCTTACCGCTACTGACGCTGACCGGCGCCGCTCAGGCCTTGTTCACGTAAAGATGATTCCCGATGGGGCCTGGTGCTGGGGAGGACCAGGTGCTCGGGCAGTTAGCGACAGGCTGTCGTTTTGGCGCTGGTTGATTCGTTACTGGGGCTTCGACAAGCCCGCTTGAATGCGCTGGGTGATCTCGTCGCGATGCACTGGGACATCCTTGGGTGCGCTTGTTCCGATGCGTACCTGTTGGCCGCTCACACCCAGCACAGTGATTGTGATGTCGTTACCGATGTTGATGCTTTCGCCTGCTTTACGAGTCAAAATCAGCATTGTCCATTTCCTTGCGTTAGTTGGTTTCCCAATGCCGCCTAGCAAGAAGCGGCATCAGTGAAACGTCACTGCATTACGCGGATTTCATTGCGCGGGAACCACATTCCGTCGACCTTGACCATGCAGCCGACAAAGGCGGCGTAGCGGGTCTCTCGATCGGTCTGGAAGCCGTAGTAGGAGCAGGTGGCCCGTGAGGCCAGACTGCTCAGCAACATGCAGCCCTCGATCAGCACCAGCAGGATCAGCAATACCTTTGTTGCGTACTTCACGCGCCGATACCGTAATCTTTCAAGCGAAGACCCAGAAGATTGCCGATCTCGGTCAGCACCTTCATTTCCGCCTCGCTGATACCGCCTTCCGCTTCCGCGCATGCTATTGCGTTGTTGAACACTTCATCCGCGTCGAGTGGGTTGCTGGCAATGTCTTTGACCTCGCGCAGGATGTTCATCCGGCCAATGCGGAATGACGTTTCAAGCTGCTCGGTGAACACGCCGATCTGATTTGTCATCTCGGCGCCGAAGTGTTCCAGGTTTTTGTTGGCCCGAAGCTGCTTATCTACTTGAGCCGTTTCGGTCTTACTGATTTCTCCGTCGGCAGCGCTGACTAGCAGGCATACACCGACGATGGCTTGCATCTGGTCGCGATTTTCAACTTTCTTCATTGCGCGTTTGGCGCCGAACAATTTCTTACCGATACCAAGCATGGTGATTCCTCAGGGTGGGGTACATCCCGCTGCACCCTGTAGCCAAGGTGCAGCAGTGATGCTGTCCGTCCTATTGCCGCTGGAGGAGCGCGGCGCATTGCTTGCCGGGTCATTCACACGGTTCTGGCGTTTCACCATCGAGCAGCCGTCCAGGTTGTTCCTGTCGTGGGCAGGCTTTCGGGCCTGTCTGCTCGCCGGTCGCCGGTAGAGGCAATGCGGTCTGTTGTTTGTTGGGCTGACTGTTAAAGAGCGGCGGGAGACCCGCGTCGCCGGTTTGTTTCGTGGCGACGACTTAAATATCTCCCTTGGAGCTATTTAAGTCAACTCCATAGGAGATAAATATTCCGATGGCCATAAAAAAACCCGCATTGCGCGGGTTTTTTTGGCGATCAGATATTGGCCGGTAGTCTCCAGGAGACTCGAACGGCACCGTCTTCTTCTGGGCTCAACGTTACGTCTTCGGTATCGGCTATGTCCTCAAGGAGCCGCTTCCAATCTTGTGGGCATTCATCCGAGGTTTTACGAATGACAACGGTCTTTCGTTTCTGGGCGGATGGGGCGCTGATGATTTTTTGGATGCGGAGACCGAGAAGCTCAAATGAGTCCGGCAATCTCGGTTTGATTGGTGGTTTTGCCATAGCACTGCTCCATTCTTGTATGGATATACAGTGATCGGTTTGCCTGATTTGCGCTAAATATTAATGATTAAAAACAATCATTTAATAAAAAAGCCCGCTGTTCGCGGGCTTTAGGGGGGGAGGGGGCTTTCGTCAAATTGAACGGATCAGATTTAGATCCTGCCCAGGACTTTACTAGGGGCAAGGATCGCCCCAACGTAATGAATATTCTCGATATCAGACCGAGCGATCGTCAGGCGTTCACCGTATGCCGTGTTTATCGACATGAGGCTGACCTCTTCGTCTGTCTCGAAGAGAAGTTCTTTGACCATGCTCTGGCCATCGGTAGTGGTGATCATCACATACTCACCTGGCACTAGGCGATGATTGGGCTCGCAGACGGCGATCCAGCCACTACGAATTGCCGGAGCCATTGAGTCACCCTTAAGTCGGAGTGCATAGGCGTCCTCGTCTCTGGAATAGGTCTCAACCCAGCCAGCAGCCTGGTCAAGACTTGTCCAGTAACCTTCGTGACCGAGTTGCGCCGTTCCCACAATATCGATTCGACGAGGAGCGCTGGTAATTGGCGGGCCAGGCTCAACGTTCGACTTCAATGATTCGACTGGTGGAACAGCATTGGCAGCAATCGCCAAATCGGAGATTTCTTTCGCGATCCGTGGGCTGAATTTCTCTACGGGTATGCCGAGCATTTTAGCTATCTCAGCTGCCATTTCCTTGTTGAGTGCACGGTTACCGTTCAGGTGACTGCTAAGCGTGCCTTGGCTCATGCCTACGGAGAGTGCGATCTCTTCTTGAGTCAGCTTCTCGCCTTTAGGGGCACGTGCATTGTAGGAAGCCAGCTCCGCTTTTAATGCGGCGCACTCCGTCTTTTCCCACTCAAGTAATGGTCGTCTGTCGATTTTCATTTCGGAAGAGTATTCCCGGTGGAGATACATTTCCATCTCCTTTGGAGTTGATTAAAAAAGCTCCATGGGAGATATTATTGCTTCAGATACACCACCGGAGACCGGACAGTGCGTCAAATCACCCTCAGCCAGTTTGCTACCGAGAAGGGACAGACCCAGGCCGGAAATTTTTTAGGCATGACCCAAAGCTCAATAAATAAAGCGCTGCAGGCAGGGAGGAACATTTTTGTTACGGAGCATGCGGATGGCTCTTTCACTGCGGAAGAACTCAGACCGTTCCCGGTTCAAAGCGCGAAAAGGTCGCGCCGCCGGATGCCGATCTAATAAGCCAACTTTGAGCGCAACGGCGCCGAGAGAAAACTAGACGATGAAATCGCCAGTGCTAGACACCCGTCGCAAAGCCGTCATTACCGCTGCCAATGCATTCCCTGGCGGACTTGCATACGCCTCTGACTTTCTTGGCGAGGAGAATCTCAAGCGCTTCAAGAACCGGATTTACGAGTCGGCAGGGGTCAAGCCCCTCACCGACGATGAGGTCTGCACGCTTGAGACTGAAGCCAAAACCACATTCTTGCCGGACTACATCTGCGCGATGTACGGCGGCGTATTTGTTCGCCTGCCTGAGGTGGGCGATCTGGACAACGTAGACATGCACCACCGTTCTTTACGTACAGCCGTTAAGCGCGGTCGAGTCGACCAATTTCTAGCCCTGGCACTGGAAGACGGCGAGATCAGTACCTCTGAAGCGGCAGACATTCTTGCCCTTCACGCCAAGCACATCGCCGCCCGACATGAAGAAGTGAATGCACTCATCGAACTGCATAAAGCGGATCGGTGAAGGCTGACTGATTGGCTTCGAATTTAACCAGCGAGGTTCGGACCTTTGTAGTGCCGGCAAATCGCAGGAACAAAAAAGCCGACGGAGAAGGTCGGCTGATTCGCAAAACTAGAGAGCGATGATTATGCACAGCCACATAGCCCCGAGCAATACCCTCGATGTCGTGACACGTTCCGAGCAATGTCAAAACGTGTCACGTCACACCATGTCGTCACGCGAGATTGCCGAACTCACCGGCAGCACGCATGACAACGTTCTGAAAACCGTCCGGGCGCTGGTTGCGAAGGGGGTCGTTTCTTCAAACGACACCCCCTATGTCCACCAGCAAAACGGTCTGTTGTCTCAGCACGATACCCACCTCGCTGAACTGGTGCAGGAGTCCGTGTAATGGCTCGTATCCGTACCATCAAGCCTGAATTTTGGACCAGTGAGCAGGTCATGGAATGCAGCGCCCTTGCTCGCCTTCTGTTCATCGGGATTTGGAACTTCTGCGATGACGCTGGGAACCATCCTCTGTCACCCAAGAGCCTGAAAGCGCTGGTTTTCCCAGGGGACGACATCACGGCACTTCAGATTTCCGACCTGCTCGCCGAGCTTGAGTCGAATGGTCTTCTGTCGGTCTACTCCTATTCGTCGAAGCAGTACCTCCATGTGAACGGATGGCACCACCAGAAGATCGACAAACCGACGATTAAGCACCCTTCGTTTGTCATAGACGTCGCAGATGAGTCGTCGAGCCCTCGACCACCGCTCGGCGAGCGTTCGACTAGCGATATGGGAGCCCTCACCCCCGGAGTGGAAGGGGAAGGGAAAGGGAATGGAGAATCTACACACACTCCGCGAGGTCTGTTTGCAATGAGTCTGGACTGGGCGCCTGACGTCGAACTGCTCAATGCCTATTCGACTCGCGCTGGTCTCAATGCCGCGGTGTTCACTCAAGATGCAATCTCAGGGTTTGTTTTGCATCACGAAGCCAAGGGGCTCGCTCAGACCGAGAAACAATGGATCGCCGCATTGGTTGGCTGGGTGAAGCGCGACAACGCCAAGGCAGCTCGCGTTGTTCCGCTCCGAGCTCGGCAGGTTAATGGCCCCGACTTCGACGACACCAGCTGGTCTGATGACCTGGGTGCACTATGAGCGCGGCCCTTGCGCCGAAGAGCGCAAGCAGTCTGCTCCGCACCATGGGCAACCTGCCGCCAGTTGTGCTGCATGTTCCCAAACAGCTGCCGCCGGGCGCCGTGGAAGTCGTCAACTCGTTGTTCAAGGAGCTACAGGCGATTTTTCCCGCGTGGAAGCAGGCCTGGCCAACCGATGACGCATTGAAGGCGGCGAAACGCAGCTGGATCAAGGCGTTCATGGCAGCGGGTATCAACCAGATCGAGCAGATTCGCTTCGGCATTGAGCGTTGCCGTGCACTGGGCAGCGACTTTGCGCCGAGCGTGGGCAAGTTCATCAAGCTGTGCCAGCCGACCCCGGAAATGCTCGGTATCCCATCGCACGACAAAGCGTTTCGGGAGGCGCTGGTGAACTCCCACCCAAGCCGCACCCATTCTCGCACCTGGTCGCATCCGGCCGTTCGCCACGCCGCGCTGCAATGCGAGATGCATAACCTCACCGATCTGATTTCGGAGAAAGCCAGCAAGATCTTCGACCGCGCTTACGACATCACCATCCGCATGCTGGTCAGCGGGCAACCGCTCGAAGACATCGCAGTGGGCATCGGTCACGACTCGCAGAAGCTCGAGACACAGCTGGCGGAAGAGTACGGCGAGGCGCGGTTGTTGGCGACGATGTCACAACAGTCGATCGCGCTTGACGGCAAGGTCGCCCGCGCCCAGTTGCTGGCTCGCTTTGTCAATTGCGCCGGTAAACGCGAGCAGCAAGAAGCCTCGCGCCCTAATCCACTCAATCCAACAGGTGGCTTCTGATGAATGCAGCCAAGCAACAAAACATGCTCGCCGGGCAATCATCGCTCGCCCGCAAGGTGTTCCAAGTTGTGCCAATCCAGGAGCGTTGGAGTGCTCACGATATTTTCAATTCGCTGATGGTTGCCGAAGCCACGGGTGCCCAGTTCCCGGCCATACGTCGTGGCCTTGGCGAACTGAAGGAAGCAGGTCTCATTCGCGAACCCGTTAACGGTCACTTCCAGCGTACCGCCATCACTATCAAATCCCCGAGAGAGCAGAGCATGTCGAAAGAAACCAAGCCGGCCGTCGTTACCATCAAGAAACCCGATGCCAGTGCTCTGGATACATTGGCGATGCTATCTGGCGAGGTGATCAGCTTTGCCGAGGAGGTCGGGCAGCGCATGAAAAAGCTGGCGGCGCGCATTGAAGAAGTGGCGCTTTCCGTCGAGGCAGAGCGTGAGACCAATGCTGAATCACTCGAAAAATTCAAGCTGCTGCAATCTCTGCTGAAGGGGGGCTAAGGGCAAACGCATGGTGATCAGCTCGAAGATATCCGGTCGCCTTTTCGCTGTTCCGGATCCGGCGAACTACCGGTTCGCCGTGTTCTGTTGCTCATTCAAGATGGACCTGGGCAGCACCCCCGATCACGCAATGGTGCTGTTCGCTGACCGAGCAATGGCCGAACGCTACGGCGCTTGGATGTGGCCCTCGACGTATGAAGTGATCGATCGGCTTAGCAAGGGTGATGAGCAATGACCGCTCCTTTGAAAACCCTGACGGTGAAACTGTCCGATGCCGTCATCAAACAGCATGCCAGCGACCCGACCATTACCGAGCTGAAGGATCAGCGGCATCCACTGCGCTTTCGTTACCGTCACGACCGCAGCAAAGGCAGTTGGCACCTGGTGCGTTTCGACAAGGGCGCCAAATGGAAAAAGGCTGCCAACTGGCCCGACGTGCCGGCGCGGGTCATGCTCGACAGCTTGCCAGTGGTGCAGGCCCGGTTATTGGCGGATCCGACGGCGGCAGCCACGGTGGATGGCTGGGAGCGGGTCGGCCAAGTGCTGGAATGGTACGCCGCGCGCCTGAAGACCGATAACAGCTTGTCCAAAAGTCGCCGGGGATCGTCGTTATCAGCGATCCGCTGCCAGCTCATGCCCGCGCTGAGTGACCTGCCCTTGTGCAAACTCAATGCCGATACCTTGGACCGACACCTGATCTGGCACATGCAGGCCGAGTACAGCCTGTCCTACGTCAAATCGGTGTTGGACGTACTGAAGGTAGTGTTCGGCGCCGCCTTGACGCTGAAAAAGATCACCGTGAATCCACTGCTCGGGGTGTCATTCAGTCACTTCACCAAGGCCAAAATCAAGCCCAAGGGCGCGCGCTTGCGACATGTCGCCGTGGTGGATCTGCTGGCCGAATGGGGCGAAGCGTTCGCCGAGGATCCGGCGGCCGTGACGCTGCTGGTGTTGATGCTGACCCATGCCACCCGGATCACCGAAACCCGTCTGGCCAAGTGGAAGAACGTTCATCTGGACGCGGGGGAGTGGTTCATCCCGGCTGTTGACACCAAATCCAAGCGCGACCACCTGTTGCCATTGACCACGCAAGTGGTGGCCTATCTGGAGCGCTACCGAGAGAGACAACTGGCCGATGGTTACGACGGGGCCTACCTGTTTCCAGCGACGTCACGTGCGGGGCTACCGATTTCACGCAGCCAGGCCTTCAATATTTTTGCCCGGTTCGGGGCAGGCGAGTGGACCAGCCACGACCTGCGCAAACTGGCGCCATCAATCTGGGCCAACCTCGGTGTCGATTCGCTGGTGGGCAAGCTGCTCCTCAATCACGCCCTGACCGAATTGGAGCGCACGTACTTTCAGGCAATGGGCGAGGCGGTAAAGCGCAATGCCCTGGAGCGGTGGCACGGCTGGCTCGACGCACAGGGTTTTGATGCATTGCAGGACAAGACAGGAGCAAGACGCGCGAGTAAGCCGGTTGCCCTGGACCCCGCGGGCTGGTTGGCCTGAAGCCGAAAACAGAAATTAATCTTACAAGAGGATTCAAACATGCAGAAAGGGCAGGGGCTTGGCTTTAAGAGGCGACGGATCGAGCTAGAGCCTTGCCCGACCTGCAGGGGCAGAGCGGTAGGAAAGGGCTGTTTTATGAGTTGATTTGTACTGCTTGCAATGGCTCAGGTTGGGTTACTCGGGGTAGCAGGTTGGTGCTTTCTTCAGACGAGTTAGTGACCCAGTTGAGCTTCAAATTGCAGCAGGCTCAGCGCGAAATTGAAGCGCTTCAGCAGGGCTCGTCGATACCTGGCCCGGCCGAGTATTACCAACAGAACAACCGTCGCGGTGCCGGCGGATCAAATTACACAGGGGATTGAGACCATGATGATTCGTAAGCCGGCAGGCCGACCTTTGGGCGATACCGAATACCTGCTGGAGCAGTGGGGGTGGTGGCGGATGGATGGGGCCGGTGTCCCCACCTACACCTCACCAACCTTTGCACTAATGCGTCAAGCGATGCCGCAAGTATCCGTCAGCCAGAACTACTGCATTACTGACGACTGGGCGATTGCTATCGACAATGCCGTAGCCAAGCTCGCACACCGGGATCAGCAAATGGGCAACATTATCTGGCTGTACTACGGTGCCAAATGGCCAATGGTGCGGGTCGGCAAGCACTACGGGATGAGTGAAGGTAAGACCCGTGAGCTTGCCAGAGCGGCCGCCGCTTGGATCGACTGCGCAGTATCCGGAATGCGAGATGCAGCATAAGCGGTGAGAAGGAAGAGTTCTTATTTACTCAACTGATGGGTGTATTTCCGAGAAATCCACCCATCGACACCATCTTCACCCACAACCGCCACGTGGAGCCAATTTCGATTTCTGCTATCCAGTATTTCAAGTGCAGCTCTATCAGGAAGATTCACTGAAAGCACCTCCTCGTTCATGCCGGGACCTGCACGAAGTTTTACCCCAGTTCCTTTGACGGTGTGGTATCGCTTCAGAAACTCTTCTGGTATGTCCTTTTCGCACATGTAGCTTCTAACTGCTTCGCCTACCTCCCCCGATGTCATGGATGGAGCCATTTTAGGCAGGAAGAAGCAAAGCTCCTGGCGCACAGCACTTTCCTTTTCAATGAACGCCACGATCAGCAGGAGCAGACTGAGAACCAATATTAGTCGAGAGTTCTGTTCGGTCGAGAGTGCCGATGCTGGTTTACCCTGTTCAAGGTGTCCGACAATCTGCCGCTCGAGCTCCAGCTCAGCCGCAGTCGCTACCCGGAAATCTCCTGATACCGCTATTGAAATCGCGGCATCTCCGGATGCCTCAACGAGAGCAGGTATCTCTGCGGAGCGTTCAGATGCGAAGAACTCTGCCAGCGGGGATGGTTGTGAGCTTTCTAAAGCCCGGGCAGCCGTCCGAAAACTATTTAGCGGCTCAGCAACGGAATTCAGTTTTTGTAGGTATTCGTGTATCGGACTGACCTTAAGAAGCTCGTCCAGTTTTATTGTAGGTAGGTTTTGGAGTGCCTGGATTACCCGCATGGCGGAGGAGTTCTGAAGTGCTTGAATCCGCCCTATGGATGGTAGGTTTTCGATGGCTCGGATCGCATTCATTGCAGGGGTGTTCTGGAACGCGAGAACTGCTTGCATTGCCGGAGAGTTTTGAAAAGCGAGGATAGCCTCTATGGTTGGAGAGCTTCTGAAGGCTCGGATCGCATCCATGGTCGATTCTTCCAGCAAACCTTTCGTGGAGTTTCCTTTTTCAACTAGCATCTTTTGTTCTACATCCTCTTCACGTTTGCTTGCCATACAGTTCTCCCCCGAATCATAGTTAGGCGCGGACCTTCGGATGTTCGCATAAACCTGTTTCTAAAATCGCGTTGTCCGTCGAGCAGCAAAGAAAAGACTTTTCCGCGCGGAATACATTTGTTTTTATAGCAGCGTGTATTGCTGTGAACGCAGCGCGACGCTTTCAACAACCCGGCCAACGAGTCGGGTTTTTGTACCCATTTACAAGCCCCGCCATCGAGCGGGGCTTTTTCGTTTTCGGCCCCATGCCTGGCTCTTTGCTCCGAGCGGATGACAGTGACATGGAGGCCGGACCTATTCGAGGACTACCGATGAACACTGAGCATCAGGCTCTCGCCGATGTGCCCCTTTGGCTGTTGGTGTTGTTGAGCATGGCCGGCTTGTCCGGGGAAATGCTCAGGGCATCAGGCACTGACCTCGGCCTTCGGCAGATCCTCCAGCGTGTAGCCCTGCGCTTTCTTGCATCTGGCCTGTTGGGCATGGCCACGTTGCTGCTCGCGATGGCTCTGTGGAGCAATTTTTATCTTGCTGCAGGCTTGGGCATCGTCATTGCCGTGATCGGCGCAGATGTTGCGGGCGGCCTGTATACCCAGTTCCTGGCCAAGAAAGCGGGTGTTTCCGACCAGGCTGAACTGTAAGTAGTGCTTTAAACGTCTGCGTCTCGCTGTCGTCGTTCGAGATGACTGATCTGACTCCGAATTACATTTGGCAATTGAAAGCTCATTTCTGACATCAGGTCTGTTTCTCCGCCGGGATGCCTCTCGTACCTAGCGCTGTAGTAGATGCCGGCGAGCGTTGCAATCCGACTTGCCTTTTCGGTGATGTAGTCGTTCTCGCCCTTTAGTCCAATACAAAGCTGTTGTATCGCTCGCAAAGCAGATTGGTCCTTGCCGGGCACGTTATAACGACGAAATGCCTCTTCCAGCTTTTTCAGTGTTTCAAGCAATCGTTGAGTATTTTCTATGTCCATAGAACGCCACATTCCTCCACAAGCTAAACGGATATCGCTGATATGGGTCAGCGCAATGCGGGGCGATGGTAGCCCAGAAAACCCAGAACGGCTGATCAATCTGTACTTCAACGACGATGGTGTAATCATGGCCTGCTATGATCCGCTCAATGGGCCGCCAGACAGCTACAACACTGACGTAGTCGTTCGCTAAATGGTCAAAATCAAGATCACGCCCGACATGCTGCCCGTGTCACAGGCGCTGATGGAGCTGGAGAAAAAGCACATTCCGCATGTGCTTGCCCTGACCGCGACCCGTTTGGCCATGCGAGTCAAGAAGGGTGAACTGGCCGTCATGGCGCAACGCCTGGACCGGCCAACACGAACCACGATGAACAGCCTGTTCGTCAAAATGGCCACCAAAAGCAAACCGGCCGAAGTCTATTTCAAGGACTCTTGGACCTCGGGCATTCCCGCTGATACCTACCTTCAGCAGACTGTCAGGGGCGGGCCACGACCACATAAGCGCTTTGAAAAGGCCCTGATCGCTCGCGGCTTTATGAAGTCCAGCCAGTTCGCAATCCCCAACCCCAACGTGCTCGACAAGCATGGCAACGTTTCCCGAGGGACGATGACCAGGATCTTGTCGGGCCTTGGCGCTGCCGAAACCTCGCGTGGCTACCAGGCCAATGCCTCGAACAGCAAGCGCAGTCAGCGAAAGGGTAATGCCAAGAGCTATTTCTCCGGCATTGTCGGTGGAACGGCCGGGGTTTGGGAGCGCAAAGAGACGGCGTTCGGTGATGCCGTCAGGCCGATGTTTGTCTTCAGCCGGAGCGCGCCGATGTACCGCACGATTTTCCCGTTCTTCAAGATCGCGAACAACATCGTCAAGGCCAACTACGGCGCCGAGTTCCGCGGTGCGTTTGCCGATGCGATGGCCACTGCCAAACCGTGATAGCGGGCGAAAAAGGCTGTTTCTGTACCTTTATTGCTTGACGTGCTGGTTTTGGCGTGAATTTAACGGGTCCTCCCGAGGGGGTGGGGCTTGGGGGTAATTCGGGCCCCGCGTCTTGTGTACGTATGACCCATTTTCCCAGGTTGGTTGTTGTTTAGTCATGGCGAACTCTTCGATCACCCGGCAGCCGTTCTGGCTGAACAAATCCCGCATGGCCGAAAGCCTCGGCATTTCCACGCAAGCCTTTGATAAATGGGGCGTCGAGCCGGTGGCCAAGGTAGGGCGCGAGTCGTTCTATGACGTGCGTTCGGTGGTCGCCAATCGCTTGGCTCACCAAGAGCAGAAACACCAACCAATGGGCGCGGACGGCGAAAACCTCGATCCGCACGCCGAGCAGAAATTGCTGCAGGAGCGGTTGCGGTTAACGACCGCCCAGGCCAACGCCCAGGAGCGCCGAAACAGGGTCAAGGACGCGGAATTGGTTCCGGCTGATTTTGCCGTGTTTGCCCTGGGTCGATTGGCCGCCATGTTGGGCTCCACGCTGGATACCATCCACGTCAAATTGAAACGAAAACATCCCGACATGGAAGCGCGCCACCTTGAGGCGGTTCAGCGGGAGATTGCGGTTACGCGTAACGAAGCCTCCGGCCTGGCCGATGCTTTGCCGGAGATCTTGAATGAATACGTTGCCGCCTTGGATGAGGGGGCTGACTAACGCGGTCACGCGCGGTTTGACGGCGCTGTTCAAAGAGCCACCGTTGACGGCCGTTGAGTGGGCCGACAAACACTTCTATCTGTCGTCGGAGTCCTCTTACCAAGAGGGCCGCTGGGAGACCGCTCCGTTTCAGGTGGCGTTGCTCAATGCAATGGGCAACGACCTGATCCGTGAAGTCAACGTGCTGAAGTCGGCACGGGTGGGTTATACGAAAATGCTGGTGGCCAACATGGGCTACAAGATCCAGCACAAAAAACGCAACCTGCTGAGCTGGTGCCCGGACGATGGTTCGTCTGATGAGCTGATGAAACGGCACATCGATACGATGATTCGGGACGTGCCGGTGGTGCGCGCCCTGGCCCCGTGGTTCGACAAGAAACACAGCGATAACACCCTCGATGCGAAGTGCTTCGACAACCAGAAGATGCTCTGGTGCCTGGGTGGCAAAGCGGCGAAAAACTACCGCGAGAAAAGCCCGGACGAAGTGATCTATGACGAGCTGTCGAAGTTCGACGCCGACATCGAGGGCGAGGGTGCGCCGACCTTGCTCGGGGATAAACGTCTCGAAGGGGCGACCTTCAAGAAGTCGATCCGCGGTTCGACACCGGGCACCGCCGATACTCAATCCTCGGAAGAAGACGGCGGCGGTGATGGCTGCCAGATTACCCGCGCGGCCAACGAATCACCGCATTTCTTACGTTTCAACATCCGCTGCCCGTGCTGCGATACCGAGCAACACCTGAAATGGGGCGGCCTGGACGCGGCGTACGGGGTGAAGTGGCTGAAGGATGGGTATGGTCAGGTCGAAAAAGCCTGGTACCTGTGCGAGTCCGGCCACGGTTGCACCTTCGAATATCACGAGATGATTGAGGCGTCGAAGCAGGGGCGTTATCTCTGCGAGCGTAGCGGGATTTGGACCCGGGATTCGATGGAGTGGTTTTCCTCGGACGATCAGCCGATTGCCACGCCGCGCTCAATCACCTTTCACATCTGGACGATTTACTCGACTTTCACCACTTGGGCGGACATCGTCAGTGACTGGCTCAAGGTCGGCAAGGACCGGGGCAAGCTCAAGACCTTTACCAACACCACGTTGGGCGAAGCCTGGGAAGAGGACCAGAGCGAGAAACTGAACTGGGAACTGCTGCGCGACCGCCGCGAAGTCTTTGCTCAGGTGCCACGTCGCGCGGTCGCCTTGCTGGGCGGGATCGATACCCAGGGCGACCGCTATGAAGGTCGGGTGTATGCCTATGGTGCGGGCGAAGAAGCGTGGTTGGTGCACCGTTTCATTCTCACTGGCGACCCGGCCAGCACGGTGTTGCTGAAAAAGGTCGGTCAGGAGATCAATCGGCAGTTCACCCGGGCGGACGGCACGTTGATGCGCGTCGAGCGCTGGTGCTGGGACAGCGGCGGCCACTACGCCGACGAAGTGCGGGCCGAAAGCCGCAAGTATGGCGTGCATTGGGTGATCCCGATTTTCGGGGCCAGCACCTACGGCAAGCCGATTGCCAACTTTCCGCGCAAGAAAGACAAACGCAGCAAGGTCTACCTGACCGAAGTCGGTACCGACAACGCCAAAGAACTGATCTACAGCCGGTTGAAGCTACAGCCGGACGGTGATCGGCCGGCGCCCGGCTGTATCCATTTCCCGGCAGACGACCTGATCTGCGATGACGACGAGCTCAAGCAACTGACCAGCGAGAGCAAAAAGTGGGTGATCGTCAAAGGGCGCCGGGTCATGCGCTGGGATGCCAGCAAGCGCCGCAACGAAGCACTTGATTGCGCGGTGTACGCCTTGGCGGCCTTGCGCATCAGTCAGCAACGCTTCGGTCTGGATCTGGACCTGCTGGCCAAACAACTGCCTGGTTCCAATCAATGGCTCGTTCCGGAACCAGAGGACGCCGAACCCGCTGCACCGGTGGCAACTTCGGTACCGCAAGCCCAACAACCCGCACCGCCTGCCGAGTCTGGCGGCTGGTTTGATTCAGGACAAGACGCATGGCTATAACCGCTCAGGACATGGTGGACCGCTATCTGGAGGCCGAGCAGGCGATCCTGCTGGGTAAGGAAATCCTCTTCAATGGTCGCAAGCTGATCATGGATGACCTGGAAGAAATCCGCGCCGGCCGGCTGGAATGGGAGCGCCGGGTGCGGGCGCAACAGACCGCGGCGGCGGGGCAGCCGTCGTACGCCATGGCGACATTCCGGTGAACCTGCTGGACCGAGTGCTGGCTCCGGTGTTTCCGGGCATGGTGGCCGAGCGACTGCGTGCCCGTAACACGATCATGGCATTCGAGGCGGCGCAGGTGACGCGTACGCACAAGGCGAAAAAACAATCCGCCAGCGCGGATCGCTCGCTGCAGCGTTCGGCGCGCTCCCTGCGCGAGCAGTGCCGCAAGCTGGACGAAGACCATGACATTGTCACCGGCCTGTTCGACCGCCTGGAAGAGCGGGTGGTGGGCGGTATGGGTATTGCGGTCGAGCCGTTTCCGTTGAGCTACGCCGGGGAAGTGCACCTGGACTTTGCGGCGCAGATCAAGGCCCGCTGGGCCGAGTGGTCGTTGCGCCCGGAAACCTCCGGCGAGCTGTCGCGGCCGCAGATGGAGCGGCAGGTCTGCCGGACCTGGCTGCGCGATGGCGAAGCCTTGGCGCAAAAACTCAAGGGGCGAGTGCCCAGCTATGACCATTTGACGGCGGTGCCTTTCGCGCTGGAGCTGCTGGAGCCGGATTACCTGCCATGGGAATACAACGACGACGCCAAGGGCATTGTTCAGGGAATCGAGCGCAATCAGTGGCGGCGGGTCAGGGCCTATCACCTGGTCAAGCACCACCCCGGGCATGTCCCGGGTTATGGCCTGACCTTGGCCACCAAACGCGTGCCGGCCGAACAGATGATCCACATCGCGCACCGTAAGCGCATTGGCCAGAACCGTGGCCAGCCGTTGCTGCATGCGGTGCTGATCCGCCTGGCGGACATCAAGGACTATGAAGAAAGCGAACGGGTCGCGGCGCGCATCAGTGCGGCGCTGGCCATGTACATCAAGAAAGGCACCCCGGACGACTACACCGCGCCTTCAGCTGTGAATGGTCAGACTGCCGCTGCACGCAGTATTCCCATTGGCCCGGGCATGGTGTTCGACGGTCTGCTGCCCGGCGAAGACGTTGGCATGATCGAAAGCAATCGACCTAACCCCTTTCTTGAGGGCTTTCGCAACGGTCAGCTCAAGGCGGTGGCGGCCGGTACCCGGGGCACCTTCTCCAGCGTGGCCCGCAGTTATGACGGCACCTATTCCGCCCAGCGTCAGGAGCTGGTCGAGGGGCAGTTGGGTTACGACCTGCTGCAGCATGAATTTATCGACTACTGGAGTCGCCCGGTTTATCGCGAATGGCTGCACATGGCGATTGCCAGCGGGGTGGTCAAGGTGCCGGCCGACGTCGATCCGGACACGGTGTTCGGCGCGATTTATCAAGGGCCGGTGATGCCATGGATCAATCCCGTCCATGAGGCCAATGCCTGGCAGATTCTGGTTGAAGCGGGCTTTGCCGATGAGTCGGAAGTGGCGCGGGCGCGTCAGCGCAATCCGCAGGAGCTCAAGCGCTCCCGGGCTTCGGAAATTCAAACCAACCGGGACAAGGGACTGGTCTTCAGTTCGGACTTCTATCACGAGATCTATGGAAAAACGCAAACCGATGAACAGCCTAAAAAGCCTGCCGCTGATGACGCCACGGGCGTCGATCCCGACGACGAGCGAAACCAATGAACGCTGGTATTCCATGTGTGCGGCCGCATGCGGAGTGGTGGACATGCACCTGCATGGCGAAATTGGCGCCTGGGGTATCACCGCCCGGCAGTTTGCTCTGGATCTGAAAGCCCTGGGTGATGTGTCGCAGATCAACCTGCATGTGCATTCGCCGGGCGGCGATGTCTTCGAAGGCATCGCCATTTACAACATCCTCAAACATCACCCGGCGCGGGTGGACGGCTTTGTGGATGGCTTGGCCGCGTCCATGGGCAGTGTGGTGTTGATGGCCTGCAACAGCATCAGCATCCCGGAAAACGCCGTGATCATGGTGCACAAACCCTGGGGCATTCAGGGCGGCGACGCCCATGAAATGCGCCGCTATGCCGATTTGCTCGACAAGGTCGAAGGCTCCCTGGTCAGTGCCTACGTGGCCAAGACCGGGAAAACCGCCGAAGAGATCCACGCGATTCTTGAGGCCGAGACCTGGATGAACGGGACCGAAGCGGTCGCCGCAGGGTTCGCCGACAAGATTCTGGAGCCTGTGAAGGCTTTCGCGCACATCAACTCGAAACGAATGCAGGAGTTCACCAACATGCCTACATCGGCAAAAAATCTGTTCGACCCTCGCGGTTCCGTACTCGCTCCGACCCCAGCACCTACTCCCGCGCCACCGGCCGCCGATCCGGCACCGGCTGCTTTGACCCTGGATCAGATGCGCGCTCAGGTACTGGCGGCGGACGGCCCGCGCCGCATGGCGATCACCGCCGCGTTCTGCGGCTCGCTGGGCACTACCCACACTGAGCTGCTGAACACTTGCCTGAATGACCTCGGCTGCACCGCCGAGATGGCCAGGGAGAAACTGCTGGTCGCGTTGGGCTCGACAACTACCCCAACCGGCGGACCGGGTGTGCACGGGCATGTGACCAACGGCAATCTGGTCGGCGATTCGGTGCGTGCGTCCCTGGCGGGGCGTCTGGGCCAGGCGGAAAACCAGAAGGACAACGCCTATAACCACATGAGCCTGCGCGAACTGGCCCGTGCTTCGCTGCATGACCGCGGCATCTTGGTGGCCACCCTTGATCCCATGGCCATGGTCGGCCTGGCGTTCACCCACGACTCCAGCGACTTCGGCAACATCCTGGTGGACAGCGCCGCCAAGTCGGTGTTGCTCGGGTGGGATGAGGCTCCAGAGACTTATCACCTGTGGACCAAAAAGGGCCGCCTGAGTGACTTCAAGGTGGCCTCCCGGGTCGGCATGGGGGCGTTCCCGAGCCTGCGTGAAGTTCGCCCCGGTGCGGAATACAAGTACATCACCACCAGCGACCGCGGCGAAAAAATCCGCCTGGCCACCTACGGTGAAATGTTCAGCATCACCCGACAGGCCATCATCAACGATGACCTCGACCAACTGAGCACGGTGCCCTACAACATGGGCCTGGCTGCGCGCGGCACCATCGGCGATCTGGTGTACGACACGCTGATCCATTCGCCGCTGATGAGCGATGGCAAAGAGCTGTTCGACGCCGAGCGCAACAACCTGTTCACCGGCGCCGGCTCGAACATGTCGATTGAAGCGCTGAGCAAGGCCAAGACGGCCATGGCCTTGCAGAAAACCCAGGTTGAGGGCGGCAAGGCCCGGACCCTGAACATTCGTCCGGCGTTTGTCCTGGTGCCGGTGGCGCTGGAAGACAAGACCAATCAACTGATTCGCTCGGCCTCGGTGCCTGGCGTCGACACCAACGCTGGCATCGACAACCCGATCCGCAACTTTGCCACGGTGATCGCCGAGCCACGCCTCGACGATGATTCGTCGACCACTTGGTATCAGGCTGCTCGCCAAGGTGCGGACACCATCGAGGTGGCTTACCTGGACGGCGTTGAGCAGCCGTACCTGGAACAGCAGCAGGGTTTCACCATCGACGGCGTGGCGAGCAAGGTGCGGATCGATGCCGGGGTGGCGGCGCTGGATTATCGCGGCCTGAACAAGTCGGTGGGTGTGGTCACGCAGACCAAGTCGACCGCTCGCTAATCCGTTTAACGTCTTCTCAATACCCCGCCGCGTGCGGGGTTTGTTTTTTCTGCACAGGAGAAATACGCATGTCCAAGAATTACTCGGGTGCCGGCGAGACGGTGACCTTTGTCGCCCCGGCAGGTGGGGCGACGGCGGGTGTGCCGCTGGTGTTGGTGGATCTGGTGCTTATCCCTATGGCCAGTGGCGTCGAGGGTGACGTCTTGGTGGGCCATATCGGCGGTGTCTGGCGCTTGGCCGCGGATGCGGCGTTGCGGCAAGGGCAGAAGGTGGCGCTGCAGGGTGGTGTGCTGGTCGATCCGCTCACGGCCACCGGTGACACAGTGCCGTTCGGCAAATTGCTGAGTGCCCCGGTCGGCGGGATTGCCGAAGCGTTGTTGATTCAGTGACGGGCCTGAGCCGCTTTCGCGACATCACGGCGCGGATGGATGCGGTGTTGGTTGATCGCTTGGGCGACCGGGCGATCAAGTCCGATGGGGTGGCGCTGTTCGGTGCGTTCCTCTCGCCCTTTGTCGGCGCAGACGTGGGTGGCAAATCGAAGAGCGTGCGCCTGGGCAATGCCATCGTCACCGATAACGTGCTGGCCCCTACCTTCACCGCGCGGGTGGTGGATGCGGCGGGGATCGAGAAAGACAGCTTTCTGACCATCGATCTGCCGGCCGAGCAGGGTGGCGGCCGTTACAAGGTGAGCAAGCGCGAACCGGACGGTGCCGGTATGGTCGCCTTCATACTGAGTTTGAACAATGGATGAGCTGACGACCTTACACAATGCGATAGAGGCGACCTTCAAGGCGGGCTTACCGTCGGTGGTCAGCGTCGAGGCGTTTCCCGAGCTGGATGCAGAAGTGGGTTTGCCGGCGGTGTTGTTTGCCTTGACGGAAATCGGCGAGGCGCCGGACACGGGTAGTGGCAAGACCTCCCTGAACGGCCGCTTCCAGGTATGCATCATGGTCGATTCGACGATCAGTAAAGCCGCGTTGCAGGCGGCCATCTTGGCAACCGAGATCAGCAAGATCCTGCGCGGGCAGTATTGGGGGTTGGACTTTGTCGAGGAGGTGCAAGACGTTCGTGCCTTTCCGGACGAGTCGATGCCCGAGCTGGCGCAGTTCGTGGTGTGGATCGTCGAATGGAAGCAAGTGTTCCAGGTCGGCGAAACCGAGTGGCTATGGCCGAACGAACCCCCGGGCACCCTGTACCTGAACGTCGACGGTTGTACCGGTACCGGCAACGAGGATCACTACTTTCAGCCGGAGGATCTGGCATGGGATACCCCAGCGCTGAACACGACCGGATGATCGCCGCCATGCTGCTGCCCTGCGTGGTGGTCGGCGTCGATCTGATTGCCGGCCGAGTGCGGGTCAAGGCCGGCACCTGGGTCAGTGCCTGGGTGCGCTGGCACAGTTTGGCCGCCGGCAAGGCGCGTCACTGGCGGGCGCCGAGCGCGGGGGAGCAGGGTGTGTTGTTCAGCCCCAGCGGTGACCCGGCGATGGGCACCTTCATCCCGGGGCTGTATGGCAATGCCGGGGCGCCGCCGGATAATCGCGATCACGTCGAGGCCTGGTACTTCGACGATGGCGGCTCGCTGATCTACGACTGGAGCGCCGGCAGTTACAGCATCGACTTGCCTAACGGCAGCAGCGCGACGATCAAGGTCGGTGAGGCGTTGTTCGAAGTGACACCGGATCAAGTCCGGGTGGCTGCGAGCCAGATCACGCTGCTCGGTGAAGTGACTATCGACGGCGCATTGAGCGTGTCCGGCGACATCAACGGCGCCGGCACGATCATGGATGCCGGCGGTAACAGCAACCACCATTCGCACTAACCCGACATCGTTCACTGACAGCCCGCTGCGTGCGGGCCTTTTTATTCCTGGAGAAAACCATGACCAGTAAAACCAAGGAAGTTTCAGCGACGACCGATGAGCCGGTTCCGGCCACGTTGAGTATTTTTCGCGACACGCTCTACACCTCGCGGGTACTGATCCTGCCCGAAGGCGAGCGCACCTTGCGTGTGGCCAAGGGGCAGGTCGCGGTCGCGTCAGACGATACGGTCGCGCTCGAGTATTTGCGCGGCCGTAAGGACTTTGTCGCGGTCGAGGGCTGATCGAGATGATCGGACTGGACCGCCGCACCGGTCAGCTCATCTCCGGCATCGATCACCTGCGCCAGTCCATCGAGGACATTCTGTCCACCCCGCTGGGCAGCCGGCGGATGCGCCCGGACTACGGCAGCAAGCTGCGCCGCTTTGTCGACCTGCCGGTGAATGACGGCTGGAAGAGTGCGGTGCAAGCGGAGGTGGCCAGCACCCTGGGCCGTTGGGAGCCGCGTCTGAAACTGGGGCGGGTGCGTGCCGTGGCCATCCTGGAGGGGCGTATCACGTTCGAGCTGACCGGGCAGTACCTGGGCAGTGAAGTGTCATTGGAGGTGTCCGCATGACCATGGAGCTGGCGGCACTGCCGCCGCCGCAAGTGCTGGAAGACCTGGACTTTGAAGCGGTCTACCAGGAGAAGCTGGAAGCCTTCCGCCTGAGCATGGGTGACAACTGGACCGCGGAGCTGGAGAGCGATCCGGTGCTCAAGCTGATCGAGCAGGCCGCGTATGGCGCCTTGCAGAACCGGGCGCGGGTCAACGACGCGGGCAAGGCCTTGCTGTTGGCCCACGCCGAGCGTGCCGACCTTGATCATCTGGCCGCGAACGTCAACCTACAGCGCCTGGTGATTCAGGCCGAAGACCTCAGCACAGTGCCACCGACGCCGCAGGTGCTCGAGGAGGACGATGCCCTGCGCGAGCGGGTTCAGTTGTCGTATGAAGGCCTGACCACCGCCGGGCCGCGTAACAGTTACATCCTGCACGCACGCAACGCCTCGGGCCTGGTGGCCGATGCCACGGCCGAAAGCCCGTCGCCGGCCGTGGTGGTGGTTACGGTGCTCAGTCTTGAAGGCAGTGGCGCCGCCTCGCCCGAACTGCTCGAGCAGGTCCAGCTGCACCTCAATGACGAAGATGTGCGGCCGGTGGCCGACCGGCTCACGGTGCAAAGCGCGGTGGTCATCGACTATCGCATCGAGGCGGTGTTGTACCCGCAAGCCCCCGGCCCGGAAAACGAGGCCTACTTGGCCGAAAGCCAGAAACGCCTGAGCGAATGGATCAACCCGCGGCGCCGTCTGGGGTTGGAGGTGGCGCGCTCGGGCATCGATGCGCAGTTGCACATTCCCGGGATTGCTCGGGTCGAGTTGCTGGACTGGACCGACCTCAAGCCAAGCAAGGCCGAGGCGGCGTATTGCACCGGCTATAGCGTAGTGCTGGGGGCCTGACATGAGCAGTTTGTTGCCGCTCAACAGCACCCCGTTGGAGCTGGCCCTGGAGGCCGCGAACTACGAAGACACGCTGATCCCCCTGCGCAGCTTGTACAACGCCGACACCTGTCCCGAACACTTGTTGCCGTACCTGGCCTGGGCCTGGTCAGTGGACCGCTGGAACAACTCCTGGTTGCCGGAGGCCAAGCGCTCGGCGATTCGTTCAGCGTACGACGTGCATGCCCGCAAGGGCACCATCGGTTCGTTGCGCCGGGTGATCGAACCCTTGGGTTACCTGATCGACGTGGTGGAGTGGTTCGACACCGTGCCAGAAGGCGTGCCCGGTACCTTTGCCTTGGAGGTCGGCCTCAACGATGCCGGGATCACCGAGGAACTGTACGAGGAGCTGGCCTGGCTGATCGACGACGCCCGCCCGGTCAGTCGGCACATGACCAATCTGGCCATCAGCCTGCAGACCCAGGGCGTGCTCGATATCGCTGTGTGTGTCTACGAGGGCGAAGAGATCGATGTGTACCCACCAGATCCGCAGGACATCGATGTGACCGGCGCCTTGGGCCCGGCGCTCTGCGTCGATGAAACCGATACTTTGGACGTTTATCCCTATGATTGATAAGAGCAGTCAGTTTTTTGCCATCCTCACCGCGGTGGGCGAAGCCAAGCATGCCAATGCCATCGCCATGGGCCTGGACTGGATGTTTACCGAGATGGGCCTGGGCGATGCCAACGGCACCGACCCGATTCCCGACCGCCTGCAAACCCAGCTGATCAACGAATGGCGCCGCGCGCCGATCAACCAGATCCGGGTCGATCCGGCCAACCCCAACACCGTGATCACCGAGCAGATCATTCCGCCAGAGGTCGGCGGGGAGTGGATCCGCGAGATCGGCCTGTACGACGTCGACGGCGATCTGGTGGCGGTGGCCAACTGTGCGCCGAGCTATAAGCCGCTGTTGGCCCAGGGCACCGGCAAGACCCAAGTGGTGCGGATGAACTTCATCGTCAGCAGCTCGGCGAACATCGTGCTGAAGATCGATCCGGCCGTGGTGCTGGCTACCCGTGAGTACGTCGACACGGCGATCAGCGAAGCGCTGGCCAAGCTCGATTACAAGCAGTCAGCGCGGGTTGCCGCCACGGCCGCCATTACCCTGAACAATGTGCAGACCGTCGATGGTGTGGCCTTGGTCGTCGGTGACCGGGTGCTGGTGACCGCGCAGGCGCAGGCTGAAGACAACGGTATCTACGTGGTCAGCACCGAGGCGTGGCTCCGGGCGGCGGATGCCGACAACAGTCTGGAGGTAACGCCGGGGCTGTTCATCCATGTGGAACAGGGCACCGCCCACGGCGACAGCCTCTGGCAGCTGGTCACCGACGCGCCGATGACTCTGGGGACCACCGGCTTGCAGTTCGAGATGATCGCCGGGGCCAGCGGGGTCAGCGCCGGCACCTATCGCAGCGTTACCGTGGATACCCTCGGGCGAGTGATCGCCGGTACCAACCCGACCACCCTCGACGGCTATGGCATCACCGATGCCCTGGCGGTGAGTGAGAACCTTGCCGATGTCGAAGATGTGGCTGAAGCGCGCGACAACCTTGGGCTGGGCACCGCCGCCACCGCGGATGTGCAAACCGATCTGGACGATGCCACGGTGGATGCGCTGATGAAGGTGGGGGCCTTCGGCTTGGGCGGGGCGGGTATCAGCCTGGTGGCCGGTACCGACCTCAACACCATCCGCACTGCCGGGTTTTATCGTATTGAAGGCACGCCAACACATGGTCCCGCTGGCCTAACCAACTCGGTCATGATTGTCGGTGTGGGTCGCGACGTGACGCTGCAGTTGATCATTCAGTACAGCACCGGGGTTTTGTTCACCCGCGGTGGCAGTGCTTCTGGCGCGACCTGGTCCGCCTGGAAAACCCAGTGGGACAGTGGCTCACTGGTCAAACAAGCGAACACCACAGATGCCTCGGCGGGCCGCGTGCTGCTCAATGGTGCTTTCGGCGTGGGCGGTGTAGCGCCCAATTTGCCAGGCGATGACTTCAACGCGGCTCAGGTCGGTGGCACCTATACGTTTGTTGCCGACACCCTGAACCGTCCGGACATCCCCAGCGGTAGCCACGGTCTGGCGATCCATGTCGAGCGCTCCTTCGGCAATCTGGCTTATCAGGAGGCACGAGTAGCCAACAGCCCGACGCACTACCGGTACCGCACCGGGGATTTTGCCACGGGGATATGGGGTGACTGGCAGATCCTGTGGGACTCCAGCAATCTCACGAAACAAACATCGCCAGTCGACGACACGTCGGGCCATGTGTTGCTCACCGGTGCCTATGGCTGGGGCCGCGGCGGGATCGTCGTCCCCGATGGCACTGACCTCGATATCGTTACGGAAGCTGGCCTCTATCGGGTGAATACAGGGCCTCATGTACCTGTAGGCGGCGAATATTCGCCCATGCTGGTGATGGTCGCGCAAGACGTTGTCACTCAAATGATCATCAACAACCAGGCCGGCACTGTCTATACACGGGGCTGCATCATCGGCGGTGCAGGTTGGGGAGCGTGGGTGACGAACTGGAACACGGCCAACTTTAACCCTGCGGCCTACCAATCGGCATTGGGTTTCACGCCTGTGCAGCAAGGTACAGGCATCAATCAAATTTCCGGCAGCATTGTAAAAATAGGTTGGGCTGCTTTAGGCCAGTTGTATTGCACTGTCGATGCGCTCGACCTGGGTGCGATCTGGACTGACTACTACGGCGTGGAGAAAGTACGCAACGCGGTTGTCGGGTTCATTGCTGGTCATGTCGGGAGCTATGGCCTGTTTCGCGTCAGTGGCGGTGGCGCAACTACCCCCGGTACCTTGGTAGCCGGTGGAAACCTGGTCTTTACCGATGTGGGCGCGCAGTCGTCTCATGGCAATCCGGGCGGCAGCTGGATGCTGATGGGCGGCCTGCAAAACGCCGATGGCACGGATGACGACTCTGCAGTTATTTGCTTGAGGGTGGCTTGATGAAATACACCGATGTGCTGAACCCGCAATGGGCGAATGCCGAGCACACCGCGATCAACCTGCTGCTGGTGGCCGTGGCGCACGGTGCCCTGCCGTTCACCGCAACACCGGATGATTCGACCGACTACGGGCCGGAGATCTACCTGCGCGCGGTCGCTGGCGACTTTGGCGAGATTGCAGCCTATGAACCGCCCTCGGACGCGGCCTTGTTGCCCGCCGCGCGCTCCCAGCTGAAGCGGCTGATGCAGGACGCAGGTCTGGCGGTGGCACCGCTGCAGGACGCGGTCGATCTGGGTGTGGCCACCGAAGAGCAGGTCGAGCAGTTGAGTGCCTGGAAGTTCTACCGCATCGAGCTCAGTGAAGTGCCGCAACAACCCGGTTGGCCACGAACGATTGAGTGGCCGGTCAAACCGGTTCCATTGACCCCGTAACCCATCACATAGAACACCCCCACGGCCTCGCTTATGCGGGGCCTTTTCGTTTCTGGAGCATCACTCTATGAGTTTCTTTCACGGCGTCACCGTGACCCTGGTGGACACCGGAGCCCGGCATATCGCAACCCCTTCAGCGTCGATCATCGGCCTGTGCAACACCTTCACCGTGGCACCCGCAGCATCGGCCGAGCCCAACGAGCTGCTGCTGATCACCCGCGAAAGCGAAGCGGTGGCGGCCTGGGGACCGGACGCAGCGATCACCCAGGACTGCAAGGCGATTTTTGCCCGGGCCAAGGCGGTGATTGTCGCCGTCGGCGTGCCGCTACTGGAGGATCCGGCTGAACAACTGTCGGCGATCATTGGCGGGGTCTGGGCCGACGGTACCCGTACCGGTATGCAGGCGTTGCTCGATGGCAAAAGCAAGTTCAACGCCCAGCCGCGCTTGTTGGTGACCCCGCAGTACTCGGCGACGCTGGCGGTGGCCACCGAGCTGGTGGCGCTGGGCGACAAGTTGCGAGCGATGGCCATCATCGACGGGCCGAACACCACCGACGAAGCCGCCATCGAATACGCCGGCAACTTCGGCAGCAAACACGCGTACATGGTCGACCCGGGCGTGCAGTTTTGGGACACCAAGACCAGTGCCACGATCAACGCGCCGGCTTCGGCCTGGGCCGCGGGTCTGTTTGCCTGGACCGACGCCACCTATGGCTTTTGGGCCTCGCCGTCGAACAAGGAGTTTGTCGGCATCACCGGCACCACGCGACCGGTGGAGTTTCTCGACGGTGATCCGTCCTGCCGGGCCAACCTGCTGAACAACGCCAACATCGCCACGATCATCCGGGACGACGGCTATCGCCTGTGGGGCAACCGCACGCTGTCTAGCGATCCGAAATGGAAGTTCGTTACCCGCGTGCGCACCCTGGATATCGTCATGGACGCCATCCTCTACGCGCACAAATGGGCGGTCGACCGCTCGATCACCGCCACCTACGTCAAGGACGTGACCGAAGGCCTACAGGCGTTCATGCGCGACCTGAAGAACCAGGGCGCGATCATCAACTTCGAGGTGTATGCCGACGAAGAGCTGAACACCTCCAGTGAGCTCAGCGAGGGCAAGGTGTATTGGAACATCCGCTTCACCGACGTACCGCCGGCCGAAAACCCGAATTTCCGCGTGGAGGTGACCGATCAGTGGATCACTGAAGTGCTTGATACCGCTGCCTAAGGAGGCTGACCAATGATTCCTGAAGTGCTCTACAACACCAACCTGTTCGTCGACGGCATCAGCCTGCAGGGCGACGTACCGAGCCTGACCCTGCCCAAGCTGACCCTCAAGACCGACGAGTACCGTGCCGGCGGCATGGATGCAGCGGTGGAGATCGACATGGGCACCGAGAAGCTGGAGGCCAGCTTCACCACCAACGGCGTGCGCCGCGAGGTGCTGAAGTTCTTCGGTCAGGCCGACCTGACAGGATTTAACGCCTCGTTCCGCGGCGCGTTCAAGGGCCAGAAAGGCGCGGTGAAATCGGTGGTCGCCACCCTGCGTGGCAGCCTCAAGGAAGTCGATCCCGGGGAGTGGAAACCCGGTGAAAAAGGTGAGTTCAAGTACGCCGTTGCCGGGACCTACTACAAGCTGGAAATCGACGGCAGCGTGATGTTTGAAATCGATCCTCTCAACTCGATCCGCGTCGTCGATGGCACCGATCACCTGGCCGCCGTGCGGTCTGCCCTGGGCATGTAAGGAGCAACAGTATGAGCAACGATAAAGAAAACCTCCTGCCCAAGTGGCTGCAACTGGGCAGCGGCATTGCCACCGTCATCCTGTCCCGGCCGAGTCAGGCCAACGGCATTCAGGTCGACAAGCTGACCCTGCGTGAGCCGACGGTGCGCGAGATGCGCGCCGCCACCTTGCAGGGCGGTAGCAACGAAGAAGAACAGGAAATGGTCTTGTTCTCGAGCCTGGCAAGCATCGGTCGTGGTGATCTGGAGGGGCTGTTGATGCGCGATTACCGTCGTCTGCAGACCGCCTATTTTCGTCTGGGAGCAGACGACGGGGTTTAACCCCAGGTTGCAGAAGACCCTGGCCAAGCGCTTGGCCGTCGAGCTGAATTTTTCGGCAGCGGAGATTCAGGGGCTGTCGTTTTCCGAGATGGTCTGGTGGCTCACGGATTGAGCCGATCCCCGTCGCACACAGGTAACCCCCATGGCGAACAAACTCTCACTCGGGCTGGTGATTGGCGGCGCCGTCGATTCATCCCTCGGCGCCGCTTTCAAGAATGTCAGCGGCGAAATGAAAAAGCTCGAGGCGCAAACCACCCGCGCCAAGGGCTTGCAGAAAGTCATCGGCGAGACCATGCGTCTGAGCGATGAATGGAAAAAGGCCCACGACAGCGGGGCGGCGAATGCCGACGCCTTGTTGCGCAAACTGGAAGCCAATAACAACAGCCTGCGCAAGCAGGGCATTGAGGTCGGGCGTCTGCGTCAGGAGTACCTGGCGCTGGGCAAGGTGGTGCGCAGCGCCGAGTTCAAGGCCAAAGGCATGGGCCAGGTCGAGGAGGGGCGGGAAAGCCTGCGCAGCGGGATCGGCACGGCGGTGGCCGGTACCACCCTGGCCGCAGTACCGACCAAAATCAGTGCGGACTTTCAGGCGATTGTGCGCGATATCGCGATCAAGTCCGGTACCGCCAACACCCAGCAGGAAGTCGACACCGCCCGGGACATCGTCCAGACCTCAAATGACACCGGCATGGCCAACACCCAGGTGGCCGACCTGGTGAACCAACTGGTCGGCGGCGGCATGGAGTTGGCCGAGGCGCTGAAATATGCGCCCGTGGCTGCGAAGTTTGCGGTCGGGCAGGGCGCGTCTGGCACCGATACCGCGAGGATGATTCTGGCGATGCAGAACAACGCCAAGATCACCGATCCCAAGAAAATGGAACAGGCATTGGCCTCGGTCGCGCTGCTGGGTCAGCAAGGCAGCTTCGAGGCCGCCGACATGGCCAAGTGGTTTCCCGAGCTGTTGGCGCAGATGGCCAGCAGTGGCATCACCGGCCAGGAGGCGGTCACCCAGTTGGGGGCCATGCTGCAGGTGCAGATCAAGAGCGCCGGCAGTGCCGATGAGGCGGCGAACAACCTGAAAAACTGGGTCGCGAAAATCGGCTCGGGGGAAACGGTCAAAGGTTATGCCGATGCCGGGATCGACTACCAGGGCTCGATGAACGCCGCGATTGCCAAGGGTCTGTCGACCTTCGAAGCCAGTTTCGAACTGGCGCGCCGGTACGTGGAAAAGACCGACCCGAAAAAGGCTAAACAGCTACAGCAGGGGCTGACCAAGATCAGTCACGAGACCGACCCGGCCAAGGCGCAAGCGATGGCCGATGCCTTGGCTGCGACCCTGCGCACCGGCGATCTGTTCGCCGACATGCAGGTCAAGACCGCCCTGATGGCCTACACCCAGAACAAAAAGCTCTACGCGGAGCTAAAAAAGGACGCCTCGGACCCCAACGGCCAGCGCAAAGAGATTCTCGACAAGAACCTGGCCGAGCGCCGCGAGAGCTCGTCGCAACGCTGGGCCGAAACCGGTCAAGCGTTCAACGATTCGCTGCGCGCCATTGGTGATGCCCTGCGCCCGGCGACAGATGCGCTGGCCAGCGGGATCGGTACCGCGGCGCGGGGCTTGACCGCACTGTCCGAGGAAACGCCCAAGGTGGTGTTGGGCCTGGCAGGGTTGACCACCGGGGCGTTGGTGCTGGGCAAGGCCTGGGCCGCGCTGACGATTGGCCGAGGGCTGGTGAACATCGCGCGCGGTTCGCTCGATGGTAAGTCCGACATCGTGCAGCGGGTATTCGTGACCAATGCGGATGACGTCGGGAGTGATGGGCTGGATTACGGTAAAGAAGGGAAGGGCGGAAAGGGCAAAGGCCCGGCAGGCAAGGCGACCATGGGCACCCGGTTCATGAAGGGCCCTGGGCCGCTGGTGGTGCTGGCCGCCGGGGTTCAAGCGGTGGATACGGCTGTGAACGCGACCACCCGTGATGAAAAGGCTGAGGGCTATGGCAATGCGGCGGGCGGGCTGGCCGGTGGCTTGGCGGGCGCAGCGGCCGGTGCGGCCATCGGTTCGGTCATACCGCTGCTGGGCACTGCGGTGGGCGGAGCGATCGGCGCCTGGCTTGGGGCCTGGGGTGGCAGTGACTTGGGCGCGACCGTGGGCAAGGCGTTGTTTGGCGGGCCAGACACGCCCACTGCATTGCCAAAAGCACCGCTCGGCATGTTCCCCATGCCCGCTGGCCAAGAGGTTGGCGACGTGGTGCGCTCGATGGCCAGCACCCCAGCGGTCCCGGTTACGGTGGCTGCGCTGATGCCGGCCGTCGTGGCGAAGCCGCCCGAATGGCCGAAGGTCGATCAGAAATTCACCTTTGCCCCGGCACCGGTCATTCAGGTGCAGGGCGATGTGAAAGACCCGGCGCAGTTGGTCCAGGAGCTGATGCCGTACCTGCGCCGTCAGTTTGAAGATTTCGCCCGGGAAGCACGGGCCCGCCAGTTGTTTGATGCGCCACACGTTGGCTGAGGAAGTGATATGGCGGATGAAAAATCCTACCTGGAACACCTGCAGGGTGGGTTGAAGTACATGGTCGACGCCGGCGAGGCCGGCCGCACCGATCTGGAGTCGATGACCGGGCCAATGAATGGCGCGCTCAATGAAATCGGCGGTGCGGCGGATGCCATCGAAGGCTTGCCCTTTATCAGCGAAGACCTGAGCGACAAGACCCGACGGCTGCAGAGCGCGATCAACTCCGCACAGGCCAAGATCGGCAAGGTGGCCAGTCTCTATAACCAGACGCAGCGGGCGCTGGCGCAGTTTGATGAGCACTTTTTCGCCCTGACCGAACAGATTGACCGGTTTGGCGCGGCGTTCAACAAGGTGGCCGGCAAGGCCAATGCTGCGTTGGGCAACATCTTCCCCACGGAATGGTTTGCCGGCGATATGACGCCGATCCCGGAGGCGGTGAAACCGTTTCCGCACCTGCTGATCATCTATCCGCTCAAGCCCAATGAGCGGCCGTATTACTTCAACCTGGACACTGCGGCGTTTGACGAACTACGGCGGCAGACGTCGTTTCGTTGGGCCGCGCAGGAGCGCCTGACCCGACGCCCGGCGCAACAGGCCGTGGGCCTGGGCGAGGAGAAAATCACTCTCAAGGGCGCGATCTATCCGAGCTTCAAAGGCGGGCTGAAGCAACTGGATACGCTGCGCAGCATCGGCGCCAAGTTGCTGCCGCTGAACCTGACCACCGGGTATGGCGAGGTGCTGGGTAACTGGTGCCTAACCAATATCGAAGAAGAGCAAAGCGCCTTGCTGCCCGGGGCGATCCCGCGCAAGCAGGGTTTTTCATTGGAGTTTGTTCGTTATGGCGATGACCTGCAGAACGGCTGAGGGGGATCTGCTCGATACCCTCTGTCACCACTACTACGGTCACCTGAACCGCAGCGTCGAGGCGGTGCTGGCCGCCAACCAGGGTCTGGCCGATGAGCCACAACCGTTCCGGGCTGGCGTGTTGATCACACTGCCGGATCTGGTGGTCGAGACCGACAGCGTGATTTCGCTGTGGGACTGATCTCGTTACCCAGCCCGCCGAGTGCGGGCTTTTTCTTGCCTGAGGTGTCGTTATGCAACCGCTTTTTCGTATCGTCGCCGACGGCGCCGATATTTCTGCCCTGATCAATGATCGGCTGGTTTCGCTGCAGCTTGCCGATCGGCCCGGAATGGCTTCGGACTCGTTCGAGTTGCGGATCGACGACCGCGACGGGGCGGTGGCGCTGCCCGCGCGTGGCGCGAGTATCGAGATCTACCTGGGCTATGCCGGCGCCGACCTGACCCGCATGGGCCGCTACACGGTGGACGAGGTGGCGGTCTCTGGCCCACCGGACACGCTGGTGATCAGCGGCAAGGCCAGCGACATGCGCGGCAGTGGCAAGAGCACCCGCAGTGGCAGCTGGGAAGACGTCAGTCTGGCGCAGATCGTCGGCGACGTGGCGGCGCGCAATGGCTGGCAGCCGTCCTGTCCAGTCGACACCCGCGTGCCGCGCATGGATCAACTGAATGAGTCGGACTTCAACTTCATCACCCGCCTGGCCAAGAAACACGACTGCACTGCCAAGGTGGCCGACGGCAAGCTGTTGGTCCTGCCGCGGCAGGGCGGGCAGAGCGCGAGCGGCCGGGCCTTGGGGGTCATCACCCTGCAGCGCGGCGATGTCACCCGCTGGCAGTTTCGCTTGAGCGACCGCAGCACACACAAGGGGGTCAGCACCCAGTACCAGGACCCGGCCAGCGGAGAACTGCTGGTCTCGCACCTGGACAACCCCAACGTGCCGGAAGGTATGCCGCCGGTGCATACCGACCGCCATCTGTATCCGGACCGGACGGCCGCCGACGAGGCAGCGAAGGCGCGTCTGGCGGCATTCAATCGTTCGACGGCCTCGGTACGCCTCGATCTGCCCGGACGGACCGACCTGTTTGCCGAAATCATGATCGAGGCGCAAGGCTTCAAGCGCGGGCTCGATGGTGAGTACCTGGTGGAGTCGGTGGATCACACCTTCACCCAGTCGGGCTGGACGGTGTCGGTTGAGTGCAACGGCGGCAAGGAGGGCAAGGCCAAGGCGTCAGGGAAGCCGCAGAAAGTCGTGCTTGAAGTGCCAGGTTGATGGCCCGGGAGGGTGATCAATCTAAAGTCGAAGTGGTTTCAACCCCGAAGTAAAAGGAGCGGTCAGGCTGGATGCGTCAACATCCAGCCTGACCACCGTCCCCGCAGATTGTCCCTGCAAGTCCCGCCAAGGCTCCTGCTCTGTGCACAAAGCGGAGCGAGCCTAGCACCTGTTTATTTATACAGCAAAGGTCTTGCACTCTATGTCTTCACCCATCATCCCTTGGATGGGCGGCAAACGCCGCCTGGCCGACCGCCTTATCCCACTGTTTCCACCCCACGAATGTTACGTCGAAGTCTTTGCCGGCGGCGCCGCGCTGTATTTCATGCGCCCTCAGGCTGCCCCGGTCGAAGTGCTCAACGACATTAATGGCGATCTGGTGACGTTGTACCGCGTGGTGCAGAACCACTTGGAGGAATTTGTGCGCCAGTTCAAATGGGCGCTCAGTTCGCGCCAAGTGTTTGAATGGCAGAAGATGACCCGCCCGGAAACTCTTACCGACATCCAGCGAGCCGCCCGATTTTTCTACCTGCAGCACCATGCCTTCGCCGGCAAGGTCTCCGGGCAGACCTTCGGTACCGCTACCACTACTCCATCGATCAATCTGCTGCGCATCGAAGAAAACCTCTCGGCCGCCTGGCAACGCTTGTCCGGCACCTACGTCGAGAACCTGCCCTGGTTGGACTGCGCTGAGCGCTACGACCGAGCGCATAGCTTCCATTACATGGACCCGCCGTACTGGCAGACCGCCGGTTATGGCGTGGACTTTCCGTTCGAGAACTACGAACGGATGGCTGACTTCATGCGCCGCTGCAAGGGCAGGGTGATGGTCAGCATCAACGACCACCCGGACATCCGCCGGGTGTTTAAAGGCTTTCACTTTGAGACGCTAGATATTCGCTACACCACGACCAACCAGCGACAGTGCAAGGCCGAGGTCAGCGGAGAACTGGTGATCATGAACTGGGAGCCGGCAGCTTTGGGAGGGTTGTTTTAGCGGTTAGAAATTCTGGCGATGGATCCAGTAAGGTTTCATTGTCACATGGATCATTCAATTTTCTATTCAGATTCATTTTGGCGCGTAGCTTCCGATGCGGGAACACGTGCGACTCATGTGTTGCCCACTGCCTCTGAAAGCAGATCAAAGCCATAGCTGGATACAACTTATGTTTAGGGCTACCTAATTTAAGTCGTTTAATGTATTTTGTTGGAATGTGCTTGTTAGGTTTGACTCTAAAAAATCAAAGTGTTGGGTGGAGGTGTCATGAAAATTGAATCAAAAGATACGGATATCGAAAGCTTGCTAGATGGGAGTTATTTTCATATCCCTCGCTTTCAACGTCCTTATTCTTGGGATGATGAAAATATAAATGATTTTTGGAATGATTTAGTTGCTAACAAGGGCGAGGATTACTTTATTGGTTCAATGGTGGTGTATAAGCGCTCCAAACAATCTTTCGGGGTTGTTGATGGGCAGCAGCGCCTAACTACTACAACAATTCTTTTGTGTGTGTTGAGGGATGAGTTTCATGCTCTAGGGCATAATGACTCAGCTGAAGGCTTGCATCAACTTATTGAAAGAAAGGATCGAGATAATAAAAATGAGTATGTGCTAAAGACCGAAACGTCTTTCCCGTACTTTCAGGAGCATATTCAAAAATATGGTGACCCTGAACTTGACGTAAAGGTTCTTTCAGAGGAACAGAATCTTAAACGAGCGCATCAGTTGTTTAGGCGTTTGGTGAAGGAGTCAGTTGAATCTGTTGATCGTGATGCTACGGTTAGTAAGGAAGATAAAACAAAAGTAAAAATAGAAAAGCTTATATCAATTAGAGATACTGTGCTAAACCTAAATTTGATATTTGTTGTGTTGGATAACGAGGATGACGCGTACCTGATCTTTGAAACTTTAAATACCAGAGGTAAGGATCTTGCGGTGAGTGATTTGGTGAAAAATCACTTTACTAAGCATCTCAAGGCGAAAGGAACCGTAGATACTGCAAAGCTGAAGTGGGGGCAGATCCTTGAGACTATCCATAATTCCCTGGCAGACCTGTCTACTGATATGTTTATATATCATTATTGGGCGTCAAGATATGAGGCGGTCCCCCTTAAAAAGCTGTTTCCCGTTATAAAAAAGAGAATAGTTAAGGACACGGCAAGAGAGTACTTGGATTCCTTGGTTTCAGATGCGAAGCTTTACAGGTCCATACATGAACCAAATTATGAGTGGACAAAAAATGAGAGCGAAGCGTCCCGTTCTCTGGCGGCACTGCAACTTTTCAAAGTGTCTCAACCAACTCCAGCGGTTCTTTCACTTGCTCGAGCATATAGAGACAATATCATAAAGTTCGGAAAGCTACGCGATGCGCTAAGCGCGATTGAGAAATTTCATTTCTTATTCACGGCTATTACGTCATCTCGTTCTTCTGGCGGGATTTCTGCGATGTACTCATCTTTTGCACGGAAGCTTTTTGAGTGCAAGCACTCTCAGGCGGCCTCAGATGAAATAACAGCATTGATCGACAAGCTTAGAGACAGGAGGCCGTCGATTGATGAGTTCAAAGTTGCCTTTAGAGAGCTTTCATATACTAATGCCAACTCAAAGCAGAAAAATCTTGTGCGGTATGTATTGAGAGGGATCTCCGAGCACTGTGCATATAAGTATCCCGTTGATTTTGAGGAGCTCACAATAGAGCATCTTCATCCGCAGTCTGTCATGAAGGATGGTTGGAATGAGGGGAATGTGGGGCAGATCGGAAATCTGATGTTCCTAGATCAAAAGGTTAATGGTAAATTAAATACTAAGTCAATTAATGAAAAAGTCACATTCCTTCAGTCAATTGGTTACAGTGTGCCAGATGAATTGGTCGACTTGACATCTTGGGGGCCAGATGAGGCTCTGGCTAGAACGGATATGATTGCCGATATGGTTTACAAGAGCATATGGCGTTTCTAGCATCCTGCTTTGGAAGTATGTTGACTTTTTGATGAGTAGCTGTAGCTGCTCGGTAAAGCAGTTTGGCGGTTAAGATTCTGTAAGAAGCGCGCAGCTAATGTTATGAACAAAAACTAGCTGCCAGTTTCTTGCGGTGTTCTATTTGAGGTGGTTGATGGAAGGTCTGGATGATGGCTGCCTCCAGGGCGAGCTGATTTTCGTTGATCTTGTAGAGGAGAGAAGGGAGCAGGTCAGAGTTTGGCATTGAGAGTCCTCCTTGGTGCTTGCAGCGTAGCAGTGGGGATTCATGTTCGGATGGGCTGCGTTTGGTCGGTAGGACGCCGGAACGAGAAACAGATCGGTGTAACGAACTGGAGGGCGTTAGGGACAAATCGCTCTGAGTAGAAGGAAGGACTTAACTGGCCGCCGCTGGAGGCGGCCAGGTTGCTGTCCAATCGACAATCAGGTGAATGGAAGCATCATCGTGATTGCGGACAGTTGCGGGCTGCGAATGAACCCGGCTTTCTCGTAAAGCCCCACGAGCCGTTCATTCAGTGGGTGGACTACGAGGGCGGTCGATGCAACTTCTTCGGACGCGGTAAGCGCGCGCAGAACGGCATCTTGGATCAGGTCGAGCGACAGTCCGGTACCTTGGAGCGACTGACACACCCCCATGCGCCCCAGGATCGTGATCGGGTGCTGGTCGGGTGAGTTGCGCTGCGCTTTTTTGGGTACGACGTCTGCCCGCATGATCGTGCCGTTGGACAGTGTGTAATAGCCGACGACGGCATTGGTACCTTTGATGCAGGTGACAAGCACCGTGGCAGTTTTGGCGAGCTGGGCCTTCATTGCCTTTTTCGTCAAGAACTCGTTGATTGAGTCCTCACCACAGTCGAAGGTTTCCAGATTATGGGTCTCATTCAGCTTTACCGGGGCGCTCAGCTCCAGCGAGACGGTCTGTTCAGCAGTTTCTGTAGCCATTTGTTGCTCCTTACGGGATTGTTCTGTAAGGCTTGTTCGAAAGCGTCAAAGTCATCGTCGGCCAGGACGAACAGGCGTTGATCCAGAATGACTTCCTCTGCCTTTTTACAAGCAGCATCCAGGATGAAGCTGGTCCGATCGCTTCCCGACATGGCTGCGGCCACATCGATCAAGTCTCGTTTCTTAAAATCGACGCGCATATTGATCGCGACGGGTTTGGTTTTTTCCGTTGCAACGGGATTCGCATGCAAAAGAGAAGTAGTCATTGGTGTTGTTCCTTGGTCGTTCCTTGGTCGTTTCGTGGTTGGTTGGGGCTTACCTCCTTTGGCTCATAGTGTCGTAGCTCGGCTGGTTAGGACGTTCATGGTGATTCCTCTCGCTGGTGGGGGTTGCGGTAATTTCGCTTAGCTTATTACTGCCATTCAACATGGCACCGGATCACAACGATCCGTAGGAAAGATCATAGTCGATTCGTGTAGTATTTGTCTACACATAAAGCAGATAGCTACACGTGGCTAAGAGGGCGATTACGAGAGGTCCACTAGTGAGGGTTTTTGCGATGCTCCGCAGATCAACCTTTCTCACCGTTAAGGGTGACATAACCCTTCTGCCTTGATTTTGGCGGTTAAAATGGACGGCTCGTTGAATGGGAAGGGTGATTCCTAGAGGATTGTGTTCGTTCGGCAGAACGCCGGAGGGTAGGGGGTTTCTGGTCGAAAGCCTGTAGGGGCTTTTGCGGGGAAACGTGAATCACGGTTAAGCACGGTACGGCATCGATTGCAGTGGGCGCCGTTCCAAGGGACTGTTCTGTATAGCTTTTTAGCGCCCCTGCAAGCATGGGGTGCTGGTGCGCTACGGCAGGTTGACGAGTGATAATCCGTTGCCCGCCATAATTATCCGGAAATCATGAAATGGCCAAAGACACACCATCAATGGCAAGAAACAAAATGCGCCGGTGTCTTGCGGCGATTCTTGATCCACACCCATCTGGCGCTGAAGTTGAAGAGCTCTGGAATTATTTCCAGTTCTCCTGCGCCTACTGTGGCATTCCTATGGTCCGTGCTTCGCGTACCGGGCACCTGGATCATATTGTCTCGTCTGCTCTGGGTGGTTCGAACGAAATCCACAACCACCTTCTTTCATGCAACAGGTGCAATGGCGATGAAAAAAGGGACGAGGATTGGCAAAGATTTTTGGCGAGAAAAGTAACGGATAGCGAACTGGCAGCTGAACGGCACGCTCATATTTCAGCCTGGATCGAACGTGCTGGCCGTGAACCTCTTGATTTCGCGGCTAAGGCCAAAGCTGAAATTATCATCCGCCAGGCATTGGAAAGCTTTGACGAGGCGGTAAAGAAACTCCGAGCGCTGCACCCCTGATCGGGACACTACAAGTGTCCGCATTACGTCAGTCACCCTCTAGCAATGGGAGTGGGGTTGGTCGGCAGGTCGCCGGAAGGCCTGAAAACGGGCTTAGTTCTGGAACACTTCAAAAAAGTTATGGAACACATTCTGAGCGCCGAGATTTTTATCAAACCCTAGAAACGAAAAAGCCCTGAATAATCAGGGCTCTAACGTACAAATATGGCGGAGGCGATGGGATTCGAACTCATGGACCTGTTACAGTCGACGGTTTTCAAGACCGTTGCCTTAAACCACTCGGCCACACCTCCGTATTGCGTTGCGGGCGCCATAATACCTGAATGAAACACACTGTCAAACTCTCTGCATCGCTTGTTACAAGGCGTCTGCTATGATCTTTGCCACTGAACGTTTCAAACCTACAGGAGTGTCGCCATGCGCGAACAGGATTACGCAGTCAACAACAGCGTGCAGGCCGAGCAGCTAGAGGTTAGCCGCGTCCTGCGCAACACTTATGGCTTACTCGCCCTGACGCTGGCATTCAGCGGTGTCATGGCCTACGTCGCGCAGCAGATGCGTGTCGGTTACCCGAACATTTTCGTGGTGCTGATCGGCTTCTATGGTCTGTTCTTCCTGACCAACAAGCTTCGTGATTCGGCCTGGGGCCTGGTGTCGGCGTTCGCCCTGACTGGTTTCATGGGCTTCCTGCTCGGCCCGATTCTCAACCGCTACCTGGGCATGCAGGGTGGCGCTGAAGTTGTCAGTTCCGCGTTCGCCATGACCGCGCTGGTATTCGGTGGCCTGTCGGCCTATGTGCTGATCACCCGCAAGGACATGAGCTTCCTCGGTGGTTTCATTACCGCTGGCTTCTTCGTGCTGCTGGGGGCAACGCTGGCGAGCTTCTTCTTCCAGATCAGCGGGCTGCAGCTGGCAATCAGCGCGGGCTTCGTGCTGTTTTCTTCGGTCTGCATCCTGTTCCAGACCAGCGCCATCATTCATGGCGGCGAGCGTAACTACATCATGGCGACCATCAGCCTGTATGTATCGATCTACAACCTGTTCGTCAGCTTGTTGCAGCTGTTCGGCATCATGAGCCGCGATGACTGATCGCTGCTCTTGAACCAGAAAACCCGCTTCGGCGGGTTTTTGTCATTCAGGGGCGGTCATTCGGATACGATGATGCTGCCGTCAGCCTGTTGCCGGTAGACGGTGTAGGGCAGCAGCGCGGTGTCCAGAACACCGGAAATGAGCGCGTCTATCAATACGACAATCGTGCCGTTGTCGTGTTTTTGCGCGTCGATGCCTTCCTTCAGGGGGGCGTACAGGGTGCAGAAATCGTAGGTGACGCCACTGTAGATCCGTGGCACGGCGCCGCAGTAACTTTTCTGCTCCTTGAGGCTCTTTGCCGCCGCCTCGTCGCTGCGCACGACTGTCTGAAGGGTGCCGCATCCTGCGAGCAGCAATGCTGTCAGGGCCATTGCTTGTGTTTTCATGCCGTCAATCCTTCGCCGGAAAACACCCAATCTACCCGCTTTGCGCCAAAACAACACTCAGGCCATCGGCGGCAGCCGGCGCTTGACTGGTGTCTTCTTGACGATGGCGGTGTTGGTCTCGGCGTAGCTGTTCAGGCGGTCGAGCAGGGTGTCCAGTTGTTCCATCGAGCGCACGTGCAAGCGTGCGATGAAGCAGTCATCGCCGGTGACCTTGTCGCATTCGGTGAACTCGGCAATGGCCTGGATTTGCCGTTCGACATTCTGCAGTTGCCCGGGCAGCGGGCGGATGCGCACGATCGCTTGCAGCTGATAGCCAAAACACTTGGGGTCGATCTCGACGGTGTAGCCCTTGAGCACACCACGTTCTTCAAGCCGGCGCAGGCGCTCGGCGACGCTGGGTGACGACAGGCCGCTGATCTGTGCCAGGGCCTTGAGCGAGCGCCGTGAGTCTTCCATGAGGGCAGTGATCAGCAGTTGGTCAATGTCGTCAGTCATACCCGCCCCGTTAGGCAAATACGCGTATCTGCCTTGGTAATAAAGGTGAATTTACAGTTTAGCCTGCATTTGGCCATGGAGAGTGGCCGGCGAGGATTGGCATACTTTGGTCTCACCTCGAGGAGCCTGATCATGGATAACACCTTACGTCGCGGCACGCTGGAAATGACCGCCGCCATGCTGATTTCCGGAACCATCGGATGGTTCGTGCTGGTTTCCGGCCAACCTGTGCTGGACGTGGTGTTCTGGCGCTGCGTGTTCGGCGCGGGGACCTTGCTGCTGATTTGCGCAGGGTTCGGTTTTTTGCGCCCCGGTATTCTCAGCCGTACCACCTTCTTGCTCGCCGTGCTCAGCGGGGTGGCCATTGTCGGTAACTGGGTGTTGTTGTTTGCCTCCTATTCCAGGGCTTCGATTGCCATCGGCACGGCGGTCTACAACGTGCAGCCGTTCATGCTGGTGGGGTTGGCGGCGCTGTTCCTCGGCGAGAAAATCACCGCGCAAAAGCTGTTCTGGCTGGGGGTTTCGTTTCTCGGGATGCTGGCGATTGTCAGCGCCCATGGCGAGCAGGGCGAAAGCGGGAGCGAGTACCTGCTGGGAATTGGCCTGGCATTGGGTGCCGCGCTGCTGTACGCCTTTGCTGCGCTGATCATCAAGCGCCTGACCGGCACTCCACCCCATTTGATTGCGCTGATTCAGGTCTGCACCGGCGTACTGTTGCTGGCGCCGTGGGCCAACTTGTCCGCATTGCCACAACAGCCCGGTGCCTGGGCCAGCCTGTTGACCCTGGGTATCGTGCACACCGGGGTGATGTACGTGCTGCTGTACGGGGCGATTCAAAAGCTGCCGACCGCAATGACCGGCGCCCTGTCGTTTATCTACCCGATCGCGGCGATCTTCGTCGACTGGCTGGCCTTCGGTCATCAGCTTGAGCTGATGCAATGGATTGGCGTGATCGCGATTCTGCTGGCCGCTGCGGGCATGCAACAGGGCTGGGGCAGTGGGGTGCACAAGGCCGTGACGCAATGACCGGGCCTCAAATCTTCCAGTGTGGTGCGGTCTTCACCAGGCGTTGGCTCATGTCGTTCAGATTGACGGCCAGTTGCCGGGTCAGCAACCGGTAGCCGTCCAGGGCGCTGTATACCGGTTCGTCCATGGCGGTAGGCGTGACCGGCTCATCAAGGGTGCGCTCCAGGCGCAGGGTAGTACCGGACTGCAGGGCACGGGCCATGCCGATCAGCATCCGCCGTATCTGTTGGTGTTCGGCTTTCAATGCCCCTTGCAGTTGCGCCATGGCCTGCGCGTCGCGGGCGTCGGGGCGGGTGTTGGCGAGGATTTCCAGGGTGCTGATGCACATCCGCAGGTTGCGTTGCAGGCCATCGAGTTCCGTCATGGATATCCGCACTTCCTTGGACACCGAGGGCATCAGCGAACGCAGTTGCACCATCACGCCATTGAGACGGCCCAGCAGCGTGAGGTAGTGGTCGTCCGTTACCGACTGGCCGCTGACGATCCGGCTGTAGATGCTGGCGCAGTCACGCAGTGCGCTGGCGAGTTTGTAGCGCCAGGAATAGACCGCGTACAGCGGCAGGGCGAAGGAAAATGCCAGGGCCAGGGCGATGCCGATCAGTATGTCGACCGTACGCCACAGGCCATCGGTGATTGGGTTGTCGCCATGGCCGGCGACGATGAACACGGTGATCGCCGACAACAGGGCGGTATAACCGCCCTTGCCGATGGCGTGGTAGGAGAAAAATCCGCAGACCACCGACATGCCGAAATAGGTCAGCCACGGCAGGCCGAGCCAGGCGTGCTGCACCACCAGCAGCAAGCCCACGCCCGCCCCGATAAGGGTGCCATAGGCCCGCTCGGCGGCTTTCTTGCCGATATTGCCGTGGTGTTGCAAGCCGCCGATCACCACCAGCATGGTCACCGATGCCCATTCGCCGTGGGGTAGGTTGATCCCCGTGGTCAGCAGGATGGTCGCCAGCAGCCCCAGCGATACCCGAACGGCGTGGATGACCCGGGCGTTGCGGTAGCGCCGGTACGGGTCCAGGACCGGGCGTAGCAGGCGCCGCAGCAACGGTGACACTCGGGATGATCGAAAGGTCGTCATCGGGTGGCAGATTTCCCTCGGCGCTGATGTCAGAAAATGTAGTCGGTGGTCAGGAAGCTCGACTCCCGGCCGCGAATGATGTCGCTGATCAACGTTTTGTTGCTCTCCTGGAATTTGGTCGCCACCATCGTACGAATCGAAAAGGTGCGCAGGGCATCGTGTACCGACAACGTGCCTTCGGCCGAATTCTTGCGCCCGTTGAACGGAAAGGTATCAGGGCCGCGCTGGCACTGGGCGTTGATGTTGATCCGTCCGACCTGATTGGCGAAGGTATCGACCAGTCGCCCGATCTCGGCGGCATCGGTGCCAAACAGGCTCAACTGCTGACCGAAGTCTGACTCAAGCACGTAGTCGATCACTGTATCCAGGTCACGATAAGGCACGATCGGCACCACTGGGCCGAACTGTTCCTCCTGGTACACGCGCATGTCCGTGGTGACCGGGTACAGCACCGCCGGATAGAAGAACGAACCGCGCGCCTGTCCGCCGTTGGCATTCACCACGTTGGCGCCTTTTCTGACAGCGTCGTCTACCAGCCCATGCAGATAATCGACCTTGCCCGACTCCGGCAGCGGGGTCAGCGATACGCCGCTTTCCCACGGCATGCCGGGTTTGAGGGCGGCGAGTTTCTGGTTGAATTTCTCGATAAAAAGATCGACCACGTCTTCGTGCACGAAGAGAATTTTCAGCGCGGTGCAGCGCTGGCCATTGAACGACAGCGAGCCGGTGACGGCTTCGTTGACGGCGTTGTCCAGGTCAACCTGGGGCAGCACGATGCCGGGGTTCTTTGCGTCCAGCCCCAATGCTGCGCGCAGGCGATGGGGTCTGGGGTGAAGCTTTTTCAGGTCGCTGGCGGCCTTGTTGGTGCCGATGAAGGCAAAGATGTCGATCTTGCCGCTGGCCATCAGGGCACTGACGGTCTCACGGCCGCTGCCGTAGATCACGTTGATCACGCCGGCCGGGAAGCTGTCGCGGAACGCTTCCAGCAACGGACGAATCAGTAGCACGCCGAGCTTGGCCGGCTTGAACACTACGGTGTTGCCCATGATCAGTGCCGGGATCAGCGTGGTGAAGGTCTCGTTCAGCGGATAGTTGTAAGGCCCCATGCACAAGGCAACGCCCAGCGGTACCCGGCGGATCTGGCCCAGGGTGTCCTGTTCCAGTTCAAAACGGCTGGAGCGACGGTCGAGCTCCTTGAGGGCATTGATGGTGTCGACGATGTAGTCGCAGGTGCGGTCGAACTCTTTTTCCGAGTCCTTGAGGTTCTTGCCGATCTCCCACATCAACAGCTTGACCACGGCCGCGCGCTGTTCGCGCATGCGCGCGAGGAAGGCTTCGACATGCTGGATGCGTTCCGCGACGCGCATGGTGGGCCAACTGCCCTGACCGCGGTCGTAGGCACGGACGGCGGCGTCGAGGGCGGTGAGTGCGGTCTCGGCATCCAGCAGCGGTGTGCTGCCCAGAATCACTTGTTCATCCTGCTGCTCGCCGGCCAGGTACACCGGGCTGCGGACCGCCGCCAGGGGGCCACTCCAGATTTTCAACTGGCCTTCGACGAGGTACTCGCGTTGCTCAAGCGGCTCGCCCGGGCGGTATGGCTCCGGGATCTGGGCGGCAGTGGGGAATAACGTGCTGAGGAGGTGTTCGGTGCTCATGAGGCTACCCCGTATTGGCTGTGTGCAAGGCGGCTTGAAGACGCTCGGCTGTCAGGCGGCTTGCAGTCAAGAATGTGCTCTATGGGTTATACGCCTTAACGGCAGGTTTTTTTAACTGAAAACGTCCTGTGAAGGGCAGAGCAGAGGGGTTGAGGTGTGGTGTGTTGTCGCAAGCGTAGACGAGTTTCCCGGCGTTCGTGGTGCGGTGCGGCCCGCTTTTCTGCCTGTCTGTGGGCGATGCGCGTGGCCTCGAAAGTCCCCCTTGCTGACCCTCAATGACCTCAACCAGCCATGATGACTGGCTTAGAGTTCAGCGGTGTGTCATGACAACCAGAATGCGCCGGGCAATAGGCGCTGCACCCGTGGGGAAAGCTATGTGGGCAACGATTCGATTCGGGCGACGGTTAACTGATCCCGGTGGTGTGTGCCGGATGGCCGCGTTGCTGGTGGTGCTTGGCGCGTTGGGTGGCTGTGGCGATAAACCAGAAAGCAACGCCTCGCGCACGGCAGCGGCCAGTGCCATGCCGGTCGATGCCGGTTTGGCGCGTACCTACGACACCAGTTGCAAGTTGTGTCATGCCAACCCGGCCTCGGGTGCGCCGCTGACGGGCGACCTGTCAGCCTGGCAACCGCGTATCGCGCAAGGTGTGGATACCTTGCTGGACCACATCATCAACGGTCACAACGGCATGCCACCGATGGGAATGTGCATGCAGTGCTCCGAAAACGAATTCCTGGCGCTGATCGGTTTCATGTCTGGCCAACCACTCCAATAACAATCACAAGGTGGGATTGATGACCATGCACCTCACACGACGTCAGCTACTGCAACGGGCCAGCCTTGCAGGCATGCTGGGCGCCTTGGGCAGCCACCCGGTGATGGCCGAACTGATGCGCGCGCCGCGGGTGATTCCCTGGCGCAATTGGTCGGGTGCCCAGAGCTGCCTCCCCGAGGCACGGCTGGCGCCCAGGGATCTGGACGAACTGGCCGGGGTCATCGCCAAGGCCACCGGCAAGGTGCGCCCGGTGGGCTCTGCCCATTCGTTCAGCGCGCTGGTGCCCACCGACGGCACGCTGCTGTCGCTGAGTAACTTCACCGGGTTGCTGGGCCATGATCCAAATACCCTGCAGGCCGAGTTTGGCGCCGGCACACCGATGTCGCGCATGGGCCCGGCATTGAAGGACGTCGGCCAGGCGCTCACCAACATGGCAGACATCGATTACCAGACGCTGGCCGGGGCGATTGCCACCTCGACCCATGGCACCGGGAAACACTTCCAGTCCTACTCTGGCTACGTGACGGGTTTGCAGTTGGTGACGGCCCAGGGTGAGGTGCTCGATTGCGACAGCACCCGCAACAGCGAGGTGTTCAAGGCCGCTCGCGTGTCATTGGGGGCGCTGGGGGTCGTGACCAAGGTGCGCATGCAGAACCGCCAGGCTTATCGTCTGCGGGAGCACCAGTGGATTGCCAAGACCGAAGAGTTGTTGGAGGACGTGGAAAAGAATGCCCGGGAGAACCAGCACTGGGAGATGCTGGTGGTGACCCATTCCGACTACGCGCTGTCGATGACCCTCAACGAAACCGTTGACCCGGCGACACCGCCCATCAGCGCCGAAGAGGAGGGGGGCAACGAATTCGTCAACCTGATCGAGAAGTTCGACAAATACGTCAGCGACTTTCCCGGCGCCCGGCGCATGTTGCTCAATAACATGCGGCATATCGCCAGTTTCGATGACCGGGTGGGCGACTCCTTCGACATCTATGCCAACGTGCGTACCGTGCGTTTCAACGAAATGGAGTATTCGGTGCCGGCCGAGCATGGCCCGGCGTGCTTGCGCGAGATCATCAAGCTGATCACCGACAAGGACCTGCGCACCTGGTTTCCGATCGAGTACCGTTACGTCAAGGCCGATGACATCGCCTTGAGCATGTTCGAGGGGCGCGACAGCTGTTCGATCTCGGTCCACCAGCACTACCAGATGGATCATCACAATTTCTTCGCCGCCATCGAACCGATTTTCTGGAAGTACGCGGGCCGGCCGCACTGGGGCAAGCTGCACACCTTGAATGCCCGTAATCTGCAAGCACTGTACCCGCGCTGGCAGGAATTTCGTCAGGTGCGCCAGCAGCTCGACCCGGGCGGCAAGTTCTTGAACGCCCACTTGTCGTCCATTCTGGGAGTCAGCTGATGGCCATCAATCGCCGGAATTTCCTGGGAGGTGTGGTGGGTGTTGGCGCGTTGCTGGCGGGTGTCGGTGCGCTATTACGACCCGGTGACCGTGGCGGGCCCTACAGCGATTACTTTCGCGCCTTGAACCAGGAACTGCAGCGCAATGGCCCGATGCGTCCGTTGCTGCTGATTGACCTGGATCGGCTCGACCACAACATCGATGTGGTGATGCAGTCGGTCAAGCGCGGCGGCAAACAGCTGCGTCTGGTGGAGAAATCCCTGCCGTCGCCGGAGTTGCTGGCCTACATCGGCCAGCGCGCGGGCACGCAACGATTGATGTCGTTTCATCAGCCCTTTCTCAATCATGACGCGCAACGGTTTCCCGGGGCCGACATCCTGCTGGGCAAGCCTTTGCCGGTTCGCTCGGCCGAGCTTTTCTATCGCTTGCACAAAGGTCCGTTCGACCCGGCGCGGCAGTTGCAGTGGCTGCTCGACACGCCCGAGCACATGCAACAATACCTGGCACTGGCCCAAGGGCTGGGTACGCGGCTGCGGGTGAATATTGAGCTGGACGTCGGCCTGCATCGCGGTGGTGTGGCGGACACTGCCACGCTGGGGCAAATGCTCGGTCTGATTCGTGCTAATGCGCAACATCTGGAATTTGCCGGCTTCATGGGTTACGACCCCTTTGTCGGCATGGGGGTGCCAGGCATTCTGGGGACGGCGGATGAATTGTTCGCCAAGGTCATGACGCGCTACAACGGCTACGTGGACTTCACCCGGCAGCAGTTTTCGGGGCTTTGGCATGACGGCTTGACGCTCAACACCGCCGGAAGCCCGAGTTACCGTATGCATGAGCGTGAGTCGCTGAGCAGCGAAGTGTCAGTAGGCACCGCGATGCTCAAGCCCACCCATTACGATTTGCCGTCACTGGCCGAGCATGTGCCGGCAGCCTACATCGCCACCCCGGTCGTGAAGCGCACCGGTGCCGTGCAGATACCGGCACTGGACGGTAAATCGCGGCTGTTTTCCTGGTGGGACACCAACCAGCGCGAGACTTATTTCATCTATGGCGGCAACTGGATGGCCGAGTTCGAATCGCCGCCTGGGTTGCAAAGCAACGGCCTCTATGGCCGCAGCTCCAATCAGGAGATGGTCAATGGTTCGGCGGCGGTCGGGTTGGCGGTGGATGACCAGGTGTTTCTGCGCCCGACCCAGACCGAATCGGTGTTGCTGCAGTTTGGCGACTTGATCGCGATGCGGGGCGGCAAGATCGTCGACACCTGGCCGGTCTACTCCTGATCCCTGGAGCATTGCATCGGTGCCGGTTGGACGGCACCGACTATAGAGGAAGGTCAGAAGTCGAACTTGTCCCGCAGGCCGTAGTACCAGGCGCCCAGTGCCGCGAAAGGCGTGCGCAACAACTGGCCGCCGGGGAAGGGGTAGTGCGGCAGGTCGGCAAAGGCGTCAAAGCGCTCAGCCTGTCCGCGCAGGGCCTCGGCCAGGACTTTACCGGCCAGGTGGGTGTAGGTGACGCCGTGGCCGCTGCAACCCTGGGAGTAGTAGAGGTTGTCGCCCAAGCGTCCGACTTGCGGCAAGCGCGACAAGGTCAGCAGGAAGTTACCGGTCCAGGCGTAGTCGATTTTCACGTCCTTGAGCTCAGGGAAGGCCTTGAGCATCTTCGGTCGAATGATGGCTTCGATGTTGGCCGGATCGCGCGCGCCATACACCACTCCACCCCCGAAGATCAGGCGCCTGTCCCCCGAGAGGCGGTAGTAGTCGAGCAGGTAGTTGCAGTCTTCGACGCAGTAGTCTTGTGGCAACAGGCGCTTGGCGAGTTCTTCGCTCAAGGGCTCGGTGGTGATCACCTGAGTGCCGCACGGCATCGACTTGGCGGCGAGTTCCGGAACCAGGTTGCCCAGGTAGGCGTTGCCGGCCACGATCACGAACTTGGCCCGCACCTTGCCTTCAGCGGTATGCACCACCGGGTTGGCGCCGCGTTCGATACGTAGGGCGGGTGACTGCTCATACAGGGTGCCGCCCAGTGACTCGACGGCGGCGGCTTCACCTAGTGCGAGGTTGAGTGGGTGGATGTGGCCACCGCTCATATCGAGCATGCCGCCGACATATTGCTCACAGGCCACGACTTCACGGATGCGGCGCTGGTCCAGCAACTCAAGCTGAGTGTGGCCGTAGCGCTCCCACAGGCGTTTCTGTGATTCCAGGTGACCCATCTGCTTGCCGGTGAGGGCCGCGAATACGCCGCCATCCTTCAGGTCGCACTGGATCTGGTACCTGGCCACGCGCTCACGAATGATATTGCCGCCTTCAAATGCCATTTGCCCAAGCAGTTGCGCCTGCTTGGGGCCGACACTGCGTTCAATGACGTCGATATCGCGGCTGTAGCTGTTAACGATCTGCCCGCCATTGCGGCCCGAAGCACCAAAGCCAACCCTGGCCGCTTCCAGGACCGTCACCCGAAACCCGTTCTCCAGCAGGAACAGAGCGCTGGACAGGCCGGTATAGCCGGCGCCAATGACGCAGACATCCGTTTCTACATCATCCTGTAGCGACGGACGCAACGGGGCGGCGTTGGCCGACGCGGCGTAATAGGACTCCGGATAGGGAATGTGCGCCATCCTGCAACCTCTGTTTAATATATTTTACGATTAACCCGATCCTACCTGAGTTAAAAATCCACTGCCAGCCACCCGAATGGCTTCTTTGCGGGGCCAAAATTAAATATTTTGCATATTCATAGGCTTAGGTGAAAAAAAGGTGTTGACACCCCTCCGGAATTCCGTAGAATGCCGCCTCACAGCAGGCACGTAGCTCAGTTGGTTAGAGCACCACCTTGACATGGTGGGGGTCGTTGGTTCGAGTCCAATCGCGCCTACCAAACAAAATCCGCTCTGCTGGGCGGTCTAGAAGGGCTCACCGAAAGGTGGGCCCTTTTTTGTTGTCTGGTGTTTGGGAAAGCATTGGGAATATTTTTGGCAAACGGCCACCGCGCTACATCTTCAGGTCGGCTTTCACCTTCATGTAAACCACTGCGTTGTCACCATGCCCAGCCTGGTAGTGCTCGGTCATCTTCACGTCCGCGTGCCCATCAAGCCCTGAATGTACTCCTGTTTGAACCCTTGCTGCTCGTACAGCCAGGCGCCGAGTACTCGGATCTCGTCGAAGGTAGGGCGTTCGCCGGCTGGCAGATCCGCATAGGCCTTCGAATCGTCTCGCGCCTGGGCAAAGCACTTGGTCAGAGTGCAAAGAAGGTTGGCCATAACAGCTTGGCGACAGCTTTTTATGCTGCTGGAAAACCATATCGATGTTGACGACAGGTACAACAGACTGTTGAGATCTGCTGACGATATGGAGCGTGAAGGCCTCATTACCAGTATTGAGTGGCGTAGGCTCGCTCAGCAAGCCGGGACGTGGTTCGCGAGTACTGCGCAGTGCATGAGTGGGGTGAAGTAGGTCGGCATTTTTCAGGATGCCGACCGCTTTCGCCCCCCCCCAGTGGCCGGGCACATCAGGCTATCGTCAGCTAGTACTGGAGGGGAGGCAGGGCTGAGCGAAGGTCAATCCAAGCTAATTTACGGAGCGAGGAAAGGTTGCAGTGAATGTCGTTCCGCTCGTTAGAGAAGATGTTACAGCCACTTCGCCGTCGTGCGCTCTTGCGATCTCTCGAACAATGAACAGGCCGAGCCCAACACTTCTAAGTTCAGCATTGTCATGACTGCCACGGATCATCGGTTCGAACAGGTCTTTGAGCAACTCCAGTGGTATGGGGGTACCGAGGTTGTGCACTGTAATAATGACAGCGTGATTTTCGATGCACGAAGAAATGGTGACTTTGCCATCGGCAGTACCGTAGGCAACTGCATTTGCGACTAGATTTCCGATGAGCTGATAGAACCGATCACTGTCGGCAGAAAAGCCACCCTGTCCATAACGCTGGTGGATCAACTCATGGCCTGGGAAAGCCAGACGTAACTCGTCTAGGCAGTCGGCCACCAATTCGTGTAGATCAATTGGTTTGGGCAGGACTGCGATACCACGCCCGACCTGCGCCAAGGTGAAATCCAGCAGATCGGCCACCAGACGCTGCGCGCGCTCTGCCGAGTGGGTGATGTGGCCAAGTATTTGTGTCTGTTTAGTATCCATCTCCCTGCGACCTAGCAATTCCGTTGCCATTTTTATCGCCGACAATGGGTTGCGCAGGTCGTGACTGACAATCCCGATAAGTTGCTCGGCGAACAGAGCTCTGTCTTCAGCCGCGGCGTAAGTGACACGCAACTTGTCTTGGGCGATATCCAGTACCCGTTGATCCTTGAGGTGTTTCGCCAAATGCCTTTCAGCGAGCATTCGGGTATTGAGCAGCTCCCGCTCGTACCTCTGCCGATCCTCGGCTTTGAACAGGGTCATCTCATGAAATATGCCAGTAGAATGTTCACAGCTGACGGCGCTGAGCATCATCGGAATTGAATGTCCGTTGTAGTGGACTAGATCGAACTTTACATCTGCAATCACGCCCTGGATCCGCATAAGGGGCGCCCAGTACGTCTGATGGAACGTCCTCCCTTCAAGACTCATAAGGTCTTGGATGTCACGACCTAACAGTTCTTTCCTGCGGTAGCCTAACCAACGGCAGAAGGTGAGGTTAACCTGTGCGATCTGGCCATTTTCTGCGGTAAGCAGTAAGCCACAATCAGCTTCGTCGAAGAGAATGTCAGAGCCGGGAAACGCATCGTAATTTTCTGGCATTTGTTTCACTAAACAATGGAACCGATATCCAGAAAAGTATAGATGCCACTCGCACAGGCAATCTCAAAATTTCCCCCATTCGCAGCGATTTCTAGGCCTCGATATTCGGGTCTGAATACAGCTCATCACTGCGCACTGCTTTCCGTCAAAAGAATGCATAACGCTTCGGTCAGAACCATCTGCTTTTGGCCGATTGCTGCCTGTCGCGACGGGCAAAAATCGACCAAAACAGAGATCGTCGTGGCGTGTGCTGGACGTGCTCCGGCCAAGAGCACTTTTCATGTACTGGTGCGTCTGTGCGCGAGGACAGATTGGCTACCTAATCTGAATGGGCAACCAAACCTGCGCTGGCATGGGTCGCCATCACTCGCCCGATGCCCAGCCAAACGACCGATTTTAGCGTTTGATCAGGGAAATCTTCGTTCCTTCGATGCTGACCCCAGCCATTAACCCTTGCTGGTCGAAGATGAACGCGTACGCGTCGTCTTTCAGCGTCGAGCTGGACAGATTTTTCGCAATCCCTTCATCAACGACAACAACCGTTGGTCCTACGCCGATTTCCCAACCCTTGGTTTCAACTACATATTTCACAGCTTCATCGGTCATCAGAAAAACCACATAGCCATACGACTGGGCGCCTGCCTGAAGCCCCCATGACGCGCTGACGGAGTTGTAATAACCCTCTACTTTCGTACCCCTCAATAATTCGCCTTCGCCATAGCTACCGCCGAATACCAGGCCCGCCTTGATGATTTTCGGGAAGACAAGCACAGCTTTGGCCTTTTGCGAGATGGTTTCGGCAAATGGAGTGGCCTTGTAGAGAGTTTGCAACGCTTGCTGAGACTCGGCGTTCAGATCCTCGGCCGTGGCCGCGCCTGCATTGTTCAGGAGGCTCGCCGATGCCAATGATACTGTCGCGAGGAAGATCGCTAGGAAGAACCGCATTGATTGAGTCATTTCTGTACTCCAATAAGGCAGCATTGGATGGGAGCAGCAGTCAGCGCCTGCGTCAGGCAGGAACCGAACCTACTGAAGTTATCCGGCGCACCCTAAAATGTGTGGATTGCAAGCGTCGCTCTTGAATGCAGGAGGCCCAAGGCCACTGATCAGTATCGATGCCATCATTTGTTGTGACCACTGTGCAAGGGCAGGGTTCGTCTTCAGAGCCTGCTATTGGCCGATAGCACTCACTTGGGGATCGAACTTTCGCTTGTATCACTCCGGCGTCATCAGTAGCGCAAGCGTCATCTTGATGAGTTCTTCATTTCCGTCGATCGTGACGAGGGCCCCGCGTACGTTTTCGGTAACCTCGGCCGATCCGCGCTGCTCAATCTCGCGCTGATATCGGTGTGCGGAACGCAGCCGACGACCTTGCCCGTCGCCTCTCAGCCTACCAAGTCGGCGGCCATTCCTGCACTGCAGCCGCAAGCTAGGCAGCTACCTGCGCAGTCATGGTGTGTGCCGACGTGTTCAAGCGCGCTGAGCAAAGAGAGGGAGAGATGGTGGCAGTTGCTGATCAAAGCCGGGGAAGGGGGGATGACGTGCGAGTGGTCTGTAGTGGTCAACTAATCCCGGACACGACGTTAAGTTTTTCTTCGGCCCGAGCTGGCGCCAGCCCACCGTTGAATTGATGGGGTCGAATCCAGTTGTACCGATGCATCAAGAATTGGCTGATATCAC